>JAITCV010000061.1 GCA_031282905.1 Azoarcus sp.
AATCAGCCGGGTGGCATCGTGCTCATCCGGCAAAAAGACGAGGGTGATTTCCCTCGCCGCACCATCGGCACGGAACGGCTGATGTTGGGGTAGCGCCCAAGTGAGCGCGGCTTGCGGAGCGATCCAGGCGCTGGCGGCATTCAGGCCATCCGCCTTGGGGAACATGGTATCCATCAGACGGGCATGTTCCAGATCGACCAGGCTGGTTTTGGCCTGCAATACATCACGCGGCTGGATGCGCGGGCGAGCCGTCACGATTTCGAATTCGTCCGCCTGCAATAAACCGACGGGGCAGTGCGCGGTTTTCCCAAGCCGGTGTTTGCGCAAACGGAAAGGATGGTCGAGCTTTTTCGCGCTTGCCTTTTCAAAACCGGGATGGACGAAAGCCGCCAGCCGTTGTCCATCAACGCCCCGCGTCGTGTAGAAATGCCGCAAATTGGTATCGAAAATCAGAATATTGGGCTTCTTTTCCGGACAGGGCGTTTGGCGGTGGCGCTGAACCCGTCCGGCCAACTGGATCAGCGAACGCATGGAAGATGGCTCCACCACCGCCCAATCGTAATCGTGGTCCCGCCCGACTTCCGCCACCGGGGAAGCAAGGACGACAAAAATCTGATGGGATTCCACATGGCTGTCGAGCGCGGCGCGAATTTCCGGCAGATCGTAGACGGCATCCCTTTTGCGGCGATTCAGCGCGCGATCCAGTCGTTCTTCGATTGCCGAGCGGAGCAGCAGAGGAAAACGGGCGTGATAGACGCACAAATGGATACGGACATTTTCTGGCAGATCATCCGATTGAAAAAGCGCCAGGGCCGTCTCGAACAAGGGTTCGATGTTGGCCATGCGCACCATGCCAAAACTCACCTGTTTACCGCTGTGCGGGCAGGTTTCATGGTGATCGTCATGGGCGCGCAAAATGGCATCTCGGACAGCGCCCGCAAACTCACGGGCGACGGCGTCTTTTTCCGTATTTTTCAGATTCAGCGGCAGTAACGCGCCACGGCGGATCGGTTCATCCAAGGAGAGTTTCTTCACCCGTTTTTGCACGAAATCGCCATGCCGGACGCGAAATGCCGATAATTCAGCACAAAATGCAGTTTGCGCGCCGAATTCGTCAACCCACAGACAGGGAATCTCTGGCGCCTGCTCCTGCCCGGCTTCCACGCCGCGATTGCGCAGAAAATGCTTGCGGCCTTCCCCGTACGCCAGATAAAAACCCTCGACCAGCGCGGGCGGCAGGGTGGCCGAGGAGATGAGCAGTCGCGTCCCCAGCAGCCCCGCCCAATGCACCAGCCGGGTAATCGCCGGCAAGTCGTCCAGATCGAAATCGTCGAGTTCGTCCAGCACCAGACCGCCGCTCATCAGACGCAGCATGGGCATAATCTGCCGCCCGCCGCGCTGGGATTCGGTCGCGGGCGTCAGGTGGTCGATGGTGCATACCAGCAGGGGTGCGGAAAGCAATTTGCGCGAACGCGCGTCTTCCTTGGGCAGCGCCCGGGAAAGCAGATCGTCGAATTCCACTTGTCCCTCGAAAAGCACATGGCTGTCTTCCTCGATCAAGTCCTGCCGGGATTCCGCGCCCGCGCTTTCCGCCTTTTGCTGGTGATATTCAAACAGGACGCGATTGGCGGAACCGCCGACAAGCACGGCCAGTTCATCGTCGTCCAGACGCAAATCCTGCCGGTATGCCCGCCCGGTTTGCAAGGTCAATGTGCGTAGTCCCAGCGCGAATGTGCAACGCAGGCCCTGTTGCGGATCGGCGAGCGCATTCATGATGCGGGCGTTGGCGAGCGTTTTGCCACACCCTGTGGAGGCCATGTTGACGATGAACGCGCCCTGGGCTTGCGGGCGCAAGGTTTCCGCCATGTCGGCGGCTTTGTTCTGCCATTGGAAACGCGCTTCCTGGGTACGTTTTTTCAGACCGCGATGCCGGGCCAGATGCGATAAATGGCGCTCGAAACCGGGTAAGGCATGCGCGATGCGCGCCACGTTCTTGGCGACACCGAGCAGATGTTCGTCCAGCCATTGATTTGGCTGGCCTTGATACGTATTGGCGAACAAATTCCCTTTACCCTTGCCGCGCAAGCGTTTATCCGAATCGGGCCCGAGCGACGAATAATGATGATCAGCCAACATCAGCGCAAGCCGCGCAAGGTGCATCACATAGGGATTGTCCAGCCATTGCCCTTTAGCGGTTTTTCCGCAAAGATCAAGCAACCGCGCGGCGATTTTTCCGGCCTCTGCCTGCCATTGGACGGAATGAACAGGCAATTCGGGCTTGAACTGCCAATAGGGTTCAATGTCTTTTTGTTCAGCAGCGTACTTTTGCGCATTCCAGTCATGGGAAATACCCGCCAGCAGGGATTGCAATCGTGCGGGATCGAGTTCACTGGAGCGTTTACCCAACCATTTCTGCACGTCATTCTCATAGACCGGAATCGTCGGCAAACGATGATGGCTCACGATCAGCCAAGCAATTGCCGCCGCAAGCGGCGCGCGGGACTGCAAACCATCAAAGGGGCGCGGAGCAGCATCATCCAATCCATCACG
>JAITCV010000111.1 GCA_031282905.1 Azoarcus sp.
TCGATGGTTTCTTTCCTGCGGATGTCGTGGATTCCACGTGTATGAAAATATGGGCCATGACTGTGAAGCCAGCGTGAAGCTTGACGGTACCATCCGCCATTTGCAAGCCGTCTGGAAAAATCGCACCGCTTCGTGCCTCGCAATGACGAGGAGAAGCAGGCCGAAGGGCCCGCAGGTTGGATCAGCATAGCGTGATCCGACACTCGTGCCCCACGATGCGCGGCATCGCAAATCAAACAACAATGGCGCTTTGCGCCAGTGATAGACGATTGTCGGTCCTATATACTTTCTTCCCCATCGCATCCGCCGCCTTTGCCCAATGCCTCAGGGTCTGTTCCAGCATTTGCTTCTTTTATCCTACAGCGTGCTGTGGCTACTGGTGTTGCCTGTGGCTCTCTTGCGCCTCATCTGGCGCGCGCGCAGACAACCGGCTTATCTGCGTCATCTCCGCGAACGTTTTGGCGGCTACCGGGTACGGGCGCCAGGAGCGGTCATCTGGGTTCATGCGGTGTCGGTCGGCGAGACACGCGCCGCCGAACCATTGATTCGCGCCATGCTCGAACGCTGGCCCAATCACACCGTGGTACTCACCCACATGACGCCGACCGGGCGCACAACTTCGAAATCCCTGTTTGGCGGGGATTCGCGGGTATTGCGGGTTTACCTGCCCTACGACTTCGGCTTTTTCGTCGCGCGTTTCCTGCGCCATTTCCGTCCGGCATTCGGTGTTGTCATGGAAACCGAATTGTGGCCCTCGCTGCTCGCCACCTGTCACCGTCGGCAAGTGCCGGTGTTGTTGGCCAACGCCCGCCTCTCCGCGCGCTCAGCGCGGCGTTACGCCTGCTTTCCAGCACTCAGCCGTCTCACCCTTGGCGCGCTCAGTGCCATCGCCGCCCAAACTGCCGCCGATGCCAGCCGCTTCGCCAGTCTCGGCGCGCGGCGGACCAGTATTATCGGCAACATCAAATTCGACATCGAACCCCCAGCGGCAGCACTTGCGCTCGCGGAGGACTTCCGCGCCCGGATCGGCGCTCGCCCGGTCGTGCTTGCCGCCAGTACGCGCGAAGGAGAAGAAGCGGCGATCATCGACGCTTTCGCGCGCAAACCCGCAAACGTCCTGCTCATTCTGGCGCCACGCCATCCGCAACGTTTCGACCAGGTGGAAGCGCTGGCGCGCGCGCGCGGATTCACCGTCCAACGACGTTCAGACGGCGCGCCAGTGACGGCGGACACCCAGATCTGGCTGGGAGATTCGATGGGCGAGATGTTCGCTTATTACGCCGTGGCCAAGGTCGCGCTCATCGGTGGAAGCTGGTTTCCCTTCGGCGGACAAAATCCCATCGAAGCCTGTGTGGTCGGCACACCCGTATTGATCGGACCACATACCTTCAATTTCCAGGCGGTTGTCGAAGAAGCGGTCACCGCGGGTGCGGCACGCCGCCATGCCGATGTCGAGGCCGCGATGCTCGATGCGTTCGAACTGCTCGACATCGATGCCAAACGTATCACCATGGCGGAAGCCGGGCGCGCTTTCGCCGCCCATAATCGTGGCGCGACCACGCGCACGCTCGATCTGCTTGCCGAGATCGTGGAAAGATGAGTGTTTTCCTCGAATCGAAACCAGCCCGCCTTCCATGAGAAAAATCACGCCGTTTCGCATGATCCGGATGATATGGCGGCGCGCTGGTCCGGAATATGCATGCATGTGTGGTGGGCATCACGGCCTGCCGCTCTTGCCGGTCAAGCGGCATCGACAAACGGCCGTTATCGAACACATGCGGCAGCAAAAACGCGCACGAACGCAGGAGGGCCATCATGAACACGCAACATCTCGTTATCGTACAAGGCGATCGCAACGACGGTGTCCTGTCTCGTGACATGTCCTGCGCCGGACATGCTGTCGCCGATGCCATCCACGCCGGTTTTCGCGTTGGCCAGACCGTACGCATTGGTCGGGTGGCAGGCTGTGTCGTCGGCTACAACATCGGTCATTTCGGCCAGTTCAGCGGTGAAGATTACCCCTTGCTGGTGCGTACGCCCTACGGTGTTGCCAAGTGCAGCCTGCTGGAAGTCGCCGCCGCCTGAACGCTCATCCGTGACTTTGTCGACCGTACTGCTCGTCCTTGTCACAAATGACCTGAAATGGAATCATTTGTCAGCGTTTGCCAGACCGTCGGTGATTTCCTTCTTCGCGTCCCCGACCGATCCCCAGCCGAGGATTTTCACCCACTTGCCCGGTTCGAGATCCTTGTAATGCTCGAAAAAATGCATGGTCTGCTTCATCAGCAGTTCGGGCAGATCCTCGATACTCTTGACATGATCATAGAGCGGGGAGAGTTTCGAGATTGGCACGGCGATAACTTTGGCATCACTGCCGCCATCATCTTCCATCTTCAGCACGCCCACCGGACGGCAGCGGATGACCACGCCAGGGAAAAGCGGGAAAGGCGTGACCACCAGCACATCGACCGGGTCGCCATCGCCCGCCACGGTGTGCGGCACATAGCCATAGTTGAGCGGGTAACGCATCGAGGTGCCCAGGAAACGGTCGACGAAAATCGCCCCGCTGCCCTTATCCACTTCAAATTTAATCGGATCGGCCTGCGCCGGAATTTCGATGATGACGTTGATGTCGTTTGGCACATCCTTGCCTGCCGTGACGAGTTCCAGACCCATGATTGGCTCCTTCCTGTGAGAAAAGTGGCGAAATTATAAGAGCGGAAAGGCGCTCATGCCTGCTTTGCCGCTTGCTCCAATTCGCCGCCAAGCACGTCGACCAAGACCGGGAACAGACGAACCAACTCGCCGGTCATCAGGGCAAATTCAGCATCGAACAACTCGGCGGCATCGTCGATGCCACCTTCGATCTGGTCACGCACCACATCGAGGAAATCCAGCCGCTTGATTTCCAGCTTGTCGGTCAACACGAAACTCACCCGGTCATCGAAAGTCAAGGCCAGCCGGGTCGGCAATTTACCGGCTTCGAGATGACCGCGAACTTCTTCGGTGAGCTTTTCGCCTTCGAGCGGATGGTGGACATAACGCACAGTGGCATGGTCTTCGCTGATCGAACGTAGTTCACAATCCTGATCAAGCGTAAACCCCGCGGGCGCTTCCCCCGCCGCCAGCCAGCCGGACATGACCGAAGCGGGCGATTTTTGTGTCCGGAGCAGGGCGAGCGGAAAATGGTCCAGCGTCTTGCGCAGATGTTCGAGCAGATCTTCGGCACGCGCTTGGCTCGATGCATCGATCGCCAGCCAACCTCTTGCTGGATCGATCCAAGCCCAGGTGCGACGGCGACGGGTGAAAGCGCGCGGCAACAATTCCTGGGTGATCTGTTCACGCAATTCCTTCATCTGCTTGCGCCCCAGCTTGTAACCCTGCTGTTCGGCAAGTGCTTCCGCACGCTCGTCGGCTTCTTGCCTGACCACGGCCACCGGCAGCAGACGCGATTCGATGCCGAGCGCGATCAGCCATTGTCCGCCAACCGCATGCGCGAGGATGCCGTCATCGAGCGGCGATACCCAGCCACGAGATTCCATGCTCTGGCTGCCACAAGGCTGGAACAACTGTTCCGCCAGTTGCGCTTCCAGGACATCCAGTGAAATTTCCCATGGCGCGGGAAGACGGTAGAGTTGCAGGTTCTTGAACCACATGAAACAAATCCTCCGAGCATCCATCCACGAAGCGGCAACGGCTCACGAATCGAGACAAGATCGGCAACAGGCCGGTTGATGAAGGGGCTGATTCTACCGTGTTCGCCACCCGCGACGTGACCGTGACGCGAAACAGCAGCGGGCTGATGCGAAACTCGATTCACCATGAACATAGAACATGAACATAGAACGAATCCTTCACTCCCAGGGCTTTGGCAGCCGCAAGGAATGCCGGGCGCTGATCCTGGGCGGACAGGTCAGCGTGGCGGGCGTGGTCCATGATGATCCGACGACTGAGTTCAACGAGTTTGGCGACGGCAAGACTGGAATCGAATTCAGTGTTGGCGGGGAACACTGGCGCTTCCGCGCCCAAGTCTATTTGATGCTGCACAAACCCGCCGGTTATGAATGTTCGAACAAACCCACTTTTCATCCGTCGATATTCCGACTGCTTCCACATTGTTTCCAGATTCGTGGCGTGCAATGCCTGGGACGCTTGGATCAGGACACGACGGGATTGTTATTGCTTTCCGACGATGGTCAATTCATTCACCAATGGAGCTCGGGAAAGAAGAATATTCCAAAGGCTTATGAAGTCAGGCTCAAGCATGCATTCGATGCCGCGATGATCGATGCCTTGCTCGCCGGAGTACGACTTCATGATGAAGCGACGCCTGTTGCCGCTGCCGATTGCGTGGCGATCGATGATCGTCATTTGCTGCTCACTCTTCGCGAAGGAAAATATCATCAGGTGAAACGCATGATCGCTGCCGCAGGCAACCGTGTGGAAGCCCTGCATCGTAGCAGGATAGGTGGTCTGGCGCTAGATCCGGAATTGCAGTCGGGGCAATGGCGCTGGCTGGAAGCGGAAGATTTTGCCTGCTTGGCGAAGTTCATTCAATAAGTTTCTTATAAAAGAAACAAAATGATGATAGTCAGCAAAAAAACTGTGGATAAGTCCCGCCGTGCATCTCATCGCGGCAACTTTTTTCGTGGATAAGGAGGTGAGTAAGTACTGTCGTTGCCTGTGTGCGAAATGTTCATCGTTTTTGAGGTTTTCCGACGAAGCTTGTTTGTTCACAATGTGTGTTCAATTTATCCACTGAGTTGTTCATCTCGTGACCACCACGTTTTCTCGACCCCAGCCTGGCTGGGAAATTTTTTGCCGGGTTGTGGATAACTATGGGGATATCGGGGTATGCCTGCGCTTGGCGCGCGCCTTGGCGGAACAGGGTGGGCTTGGGGTGAGGCTATGGGTGGATGATTGGGATGCGCTCGCGCGTCTTTGTCCGCAAGCGCTTCATGATGGCGTAAATATTGGCGGGGTCGAGTTCCGGCGGTGGCGGAAAGTTTTCCGGGTGATGCCGCCGGGCGAGGTCGTGATTGAAGCTTTTGGTTGTGAGTTGCCTGAAGAACATGTCCAGGCGATGGCGGCGCGCAGACCGCCGTCGCTGTGGATCAATCTTGAGTACCTTTCCGCCGAGGATTGGGTGAAGACCTGCCATGGGCTGGCTTCGCCGCCGCCGGGTTTGCCGTCTGGCTCGAAGTTGAGGAAATATTTCTTTTTCCCTGGTTTCAGTGCGGATAGCGGAGGATTGATTCGTGAAGCTGGCTTGTTTGCCCGTCGTGATGCGCTGCGTGCGGGGTCGCGCGCGGATTGGTTGCGCGCGCGCGGGTTCGAGCCATGGCGGGAAGATGCCTTGTGGGTGTCGCTTTTTGCTTATGGGCAGCCGACGATCGGTAATTTGTTGCGTCTCTGGTGGCAGGGGGAAGAGCCGGTGTTGCTGCTGGTGCCCGAGGGGCGGGTGGTGGCGGACGTGGCGGCGGCGCTGGAGGTGAGGCTGGAAGTTGGCGCGCAAATTCAACGGGGCGCGCTTCGGCTGGTGGTTTTGCCGTTCTCGGATCAGGATGGCTATGATGAATTACTATGGGCGTGCGATCTCGATCTGGTGCGGGGGGAGGATTCCTTCGTTCGCGCGCAATGGGCGGCGCGGCCTTTCGTGTGGCAGATCTATCCTCAGGAAGCGGGCGCGCATTTCGTCAAGCTCGATGCTTTTCTTACTTTGTACTGCGCGGATCTGGATGCGGAGACAGCAGCGGCCTTGACGGCGTTCTGCATGGCCTGGAATGGCCGGGGCGATCTGGCCGCGTCATGGCAGGGCTTCAGGAAGGCTTTGCCCGCGCTCGATATTCATGCGCGTCGATGGTGTGGAAAATTGGGCGAACAAGATGATCTGGTGTGCAGATTAGGTGAATTCAGTGCCCGCGCCAGATAATATGCTTACATAGCCATACAAATCTGCGTCCGGAGTATTGATTACACTGGCCGTCTGTTTTCCCTGATCGTTGAGGATTTTCATGAAGAACATCAAGCTGGTTTATGCCGTATTGTTGCTGAGCCTGACCGCTCTGTGGGCGATTGCCGAGATGCCCTGGGCGCAAAGCTACGATTTTCGTGGTTTGCGTGCGGCGCTGATTAATTACACTGGTATTATCGCGATCGGGGCGATGAGTGTGGGGATGATTTTGGCGTTACGTCCGGTGTCGGTGGAGCCTTTGCTGGGCGGGCTGGATAAAAGCTACCGTCTGCACAAGTGGTTGGGCATTACCGCGCTGGTGGTCGGCATCGTGCACTGGTTATGGGCCGATGTGCCGAAATGGGCGGCTGATCTGGGATGGAGGATAGGCGGGCCGCGTCCCGTCCGTGGAGCGCCGCCGCCGCTGGATAACCCTTTTCTGCAATTCTTTCGTGAGCAGCGCGAGTTTGCCGAGCATATAGGGGAATGGGCGTTCTATGTCGCGGTTGTGTTGATTGCGTTGGCGCTGGTCAAGCGCTTTCCATATCGTCATTTTTTCAATACCCATCGCCTGATTGCCATTGCCTATCTGGTGTTGGTATTTCATGCGGTGGTACTGATCAAGGCACCGTACTGGAATACTCCAGTGGCGTGGTTCATGTCGTTGTTGGCCTTGGGGGGCGTGGTGGGAGCGGTCATGAGCCTTGCCCGGCGGATTGGTCATCAACGCCGCGCATTGGGCAAGGTCGAGGCGATCGAACGAATCAGGGATAACAATGTGTTGAAAGTGGATATTCGCCTCGACCATGATCGTTGGGAAGGACATGAGGCCGGACAATTCGCATTTGTCGATTTCAACGACGGAGAAGGTCCACATCCATATACGATTTCGTCGGGCTGGAAAAACGATGGCCTATTACATTTTCACATCAAGGAATTGGGGGACTACACTTCGCGACTGGAGCAAAAGCTCAAACTTGGCATGCCAGCGACGGTGGAAGGCCCTTATGGTTGCTTCAATTTCGAAAGCGCCAAACCACATCAGATCTGGATTGGGGGTGGTATCGGGATCACGCCTTTCATTGCGCGCATGGAAGAGCTTGCCCATCGTGGTGGCACGCAGGCAACCTCGAGGCATCAGACGGTGGAATTGTTCTACAGTACGCGGACGCCGGACGAAGTCTTCATTGACCGCTTGCGCGATCTCGCGCAAGCGGCCCAGGTCAATCTGCATGTGATCGTCAGTGGTCGCGATGGCAAGCTGGATGCCGGGCGCCTTGTGCGTGAAGTGGTGACGTGGAAGGAATCTTCGTTATGGTTCTGCGGTCCGGCGGGTTTCGGTCATGCGCTGAAAAATGGTCTGGGCGCGCATGGTTTCGACGGCGGGGATTTTCATCAGGAATTATTCGATATGCGCTAGAAATTTCAGCGCGAGGTGATCGCTTGCCTGCGGAAACGTTTTGTGATGCGGTTCGAAAGTCTGGCTGAAACTTCTTTTGGGGCTATGCGTGTAGTTCCACATTACAAGAAGGTTTTATTGTGTTAGGGTAGGAAGTCCAGCAAGGAAATACGCCACATCGAGATCGTGACCTGTCCACTCTGTTTACCTCCCCAGGAAAGCGATATTTTATGGCAAGATAGACGTTGCCATGTTATCCGTGTATCCGAACCGGATTATCCGGGTTATTGCCGGGTGGTCTGGCGCGCGCATGTAGCCGAAATGAGCGACCTGTTGGTGGAAGAGCAACATTACCTGATGGGGGTGGTGTTTGCCGTCGAGCGTAGCCTGCGCATATTGATGAATCCTGACAAAATCAATCTTGCCAGCCTGGGAAACCAGGTTCCCCATTTGCACTGGCACGTCATTGCCCGGTTTACCGATGACCGCCATTTTCCAGCATCCATCTGGAGTCCGGCGCAAGGCATTGGCCATGCCCGTGCCGCTCCTGCCAACGCCCAGCTTGCCGCGCATATCGCGCATGAGTTGGACTCTCGATAAAAACCAGGGAACACCCGGGGATGGAGTTGCCATATGGATTACCACAGTCCTACCCAATGCCTCGCCACGCTACAGAAGCTGCCTACGGATACCGCGGATCGCTTTCTCGTGCTGGCAAGTATCGTTACCGGCTTGTTTGAAGCCAAACCCGCGCCTCGTCAGCATTTCGAAGTGTTGGAAAAGACACGTCCCCTGATCGAACATGCCCGGAACAATCTCACTCAGCTCGATACCGATCAGCCGCTGCCGCCGGATAGCCAGCACAATGCCCTGTTGGACAAAGTCATCAAACTGTGGCGCGAGTTTTCCGCATCATATGGCATGATCGCCGTCCAGAGCGCCAAACTGGGGGTATTGGAAGATCAGCGCGCGTTGTTCGCCCAACGCCAGGTGTATTACACCGGCAAGATTATATATGAATATTATCGCGTCCACCGCACACTGCCTCCGGGTTTGTGGAAGGAGGTGCATTCGAGTTTTACCGCCGCGGAACAGGCCCAT
This sequence comes from Azoarcus sp., assembly GCA_031282905.1. Taxonomy (GTDB): domain Bacteria; phylum Pseudomonadota; class Gammaproteobacteria; order Burkholderiales; family Rhodocyclaceae; genus WRNU01. The sequence continues at coordinate 8,454 of JAITCV010000111.1, forward strand.
GTTGCCCACATCCGGGTTTCCGATCCACTCAACACCATCTGGAAAGCACAAAGCGCACTCGAAGCCTATATCACCATCCTCTTGCTCGATCTGGCCAACCCATTCAGCCGCACGGGTCATGAATGGTTGTGGATTTATCGTTGGGCGGAGCGTTTTGCGCCCTATTGCACTCTCGACCCGAACATCACCGGACGCAAACCCACGACCTACGGTCTCGATCTCGCTTCCGATCACGGTCTGCGCCCGCTTGGCCTCCTGATCAAGGGCTCGAATCTTCATTATTTCGATTGCAACAAGCTGGCGAGCCAAATCCAGTCGGTGTTCGCCCAGTTCAAACAAGGCGTCTCCCCGCTCTCGCTCGGCCTGGGTAACGATTGCAGTGCCGAAGCCTGTGCCCATCTGCTGCTGTCGCTCTATCGTCCCTGGGGCCTCGCGTCGGCGGGACGTCGCTTTCCACGGCGGGGCACCAATGGCTTGGCCGATCTATGCACCGAATGGCTCGCCATCGGCTTTTACATCCAGGGCAAACTGTTCGAGCAACCCCATCGCAACGCGGCCAATGGTACGGTGAATACCCATCACGATTTCAAACAACTCCACGCCGAGGGCGAACGCCTCGGCTTGATCTGCGAAAAATGGAAATTGATCGACCAGTCGGTGGGCGGTTTTCGCCTGCAACAGCATCCTCAGGCTGAACGGCTCAAGCACCACCAGCTTGTGGGCATGCGTCCGCCGGGCGGGGAATGTTTTCTGCTTGGGCAGGTAAGCTGGCTGATGTTCCGCGAAGATGGCTTGCTTGAAGCAGGCATTCACGTATTGACCGGTTTGCCGCAGACCATTGCCGTCCGCTCCGTATCCACCCAATCCGATGGTCCACAAACCATCTATAGCCTGGCTTTTTTGATCGATGCCAATGAGACACTCCATATCGCGGCTTCGCTGGTGTTGCCCGTGGGCTGGTACCGGCCCAATGGTATTCTCGATGCCTTCCACGCTGGTCACAACCGTAAATTGTATATGACCCAACTATTACTCAAGGGGTCCGATTTCGAGCAGGTCGCCTTCCTGGACCGTCCGGAGGTTTGAAACTCAGCCCATGAACGACAAGACCACCCATTTCGGTTTCCAGGCCATTGCCGAGGAAATCAAGCAGAAAAAAGTCGCCGAAGTCTTTTCATCGGTGGCGCAAAAGTACGATGTGATGAACGACTTGATGTCCTTCGGTCTGCACCGGCTATGGAAGGCGTTTACCATCCAGCTTGCCGGCGTGCATGAAGGCGATCGTGTGCTCGATGTTGCTGGCGGCACCGCCGATCTGTCATTGGCCTTTGCGCGCAAGGTGGGCACAAGCGGACAGGTCTGGCTCACCGACATCAACCACGCGATGCTATCGCGCGGCCGCGACCGCGTCATCGACCATGGGTTCGGTCTGCCGGTTGCGCAGTGCGATGCGGAAAAGCTCCCTTTTCCCGACGGCTACTTCGATTGCGTGACCGTCGCTTTTGGTCTGCGCAACATGACCCGTAAAGACGTGGCGCTCGTCGAGATGCACCGTGTGCTGTGTCCCGGTGGACGGCTGCTGGTGTTGGAGTTTTCCCAAGTCTGGAAACCACTTGTTCCGGCCTATGATCTCTATTCATTCAAAATATTGCCTTGGTTGGGTGCGAAAATCGTTGGCGATCCCGACAGCTACCGATATCTTGCCGAATCTATTCGCATGCATCCGAGTCAGGAAGAACTGAAAACCATGATGGAAAACGCCGGTCTCGACCGCGTCGATTATTTCAATCTCAATGCCGGTATTGTCGCCGTGCACCGGGGATACAAGGTTTGATTCTATATGCATTCAAGGTTTTTCGGTTCGCCACTTCCATCGTTGTTCAAACCGCTTGAAGCTTGTTTGGGAAAACCTCTGGCAAGCCGCGCGGTACTCACCATACTTGACCATTTGCTCGCTCAGGCGGCTTGGGCGCGTGATCGCCTGCGCCCCCACGCCGGGCGTCGCGCCCGCCTCGATCTTCACCCATTCATCGTCGATTTCACTGTGAACGAAGAGGGTTTCGTTGATGCAAGTTCGCCCGCCAGCCCGGAAGTAAGCCTGTCGTTACCGCTCGATCAGGTCATGAAAGCGATATCTGCGGGCAAGGGAATCGAAGTACTGATGGCGCAGGCACACATCAGCGGCAGTGCCGATCTTGCCGAAGCCCTCGGTTTCGTTTTTCGCCATTTACGCTGGGACATCGGGGAAGATCTTTCCCATGTGTTCGGCGATATTGTCGCCCATCGCATTGTTTCTGCCTGGAAGATACGTTTCCCGGTGAAAAGGTAAGAATGCGATCATACGAAGCATACGAAGGCGTGGCTATAAACCTATTTTCCTCAGTTGAACTCAAGTAAATTGTCTGAAAGCGAGTGGTTCATAGGCGATAAAGGAGGCCACCCAATGGTGAAAATGAAATGGAAAGAAAAGTATTTCAACCAAGAAGCGCCACGGCCTTGATTTGAGCCATGACCACACGTCCTGGCACGATATCGAGCGCCGCGCAGGAGCGTTGGGTGATGCGCGCAAGCAGCAGCGGGGCCTGTTCATCGCCGCGCAATTTCAACTGCACCATCACATGGCCGGGGGTTTCCAGCGGGACGACGGAGCGCACGCTTGCTTCCAGGATGTTGAGTATGCTGATGTCGTTGTGCGTGGCGAGCGCGAGGCTGACGTCCTTGGCGTGGATGCGGCAGCGCAGGCGCTTGCCGGGCGTCTTGCCTTGCTGGGAGACGTAGAGCTTGCCGCCGGGGAATTCCAGCCGGGTCAGACCGTCGTCCTCGATGGCGGCGACGTTCGCTTCCCACACAACGCCGGCATCGTCGGCGAAGGCGGGCGGCAGATCGGCGCGGGCCAGGGTTTCCATCAACGGGCCGCTGGCGAGCGCCCGGCCACCTTCCATCAGCACCAGGTGATCGGCCAGCCTCGCCACTTCGTCGGGCGCGTGGCTGACGTAGAGCACAGGGATGTCCAGTTCATCATGTAGTTTTTCGAGATAGGGCAAGATTTCCTGCTTGCGTTTCAAGTCCAGCGCGGCGAGCGGCTCGTCCATGAGCAGGAGACGGGGACGGGTCAACAGGGCGCGGGCCACCGCAACGCGCTGGCGCTCGCCGCCAGAGAGGCTGGCCGGGTTGCGGTCGAGCAGCGGACGAATGCCGAGCAGGTCGATGCAGGCATCGAAACCTTCCCCGGCCCTGTTGTCCGCGCGCTTCATGCCATATTCAAGATTCTTGCGTACCGTGAGATGGGGGAAAAGGCTGGCTTCCTGGAATACCAGCCCCAGGGGACGGCGATGCGTGGGCAGGAAAATGCCGGCAGCGTCATCTTGCCAGCATGTGCCGTCTACGACCAGGTAACCACCCGGCGCGCGGTTGAGTCCGGCAAAACAGCGCAGCAGCGTGGTTTTGCCGGAGCCGGAATGGCCGAACAGGGCGGTGATGCCTTTTTCCGGCAGGCACAAATCCACCTTCAGGGTAAAGCCGGGATAGACGAGATGAAAGCGGGCTTCCATGGGATGGGCTTGCGGGCGAATCACCGGTTCCAATCCTTGCGGTCGCGGCGGCTGTACAGGGCCAGCAACAGCAGGAAGCTGAACAGCACCATGCCCGCGGCCAGCATATGCGCTTGGGTATATTCCATCATCTCCACATAGTCGTAGATTCGTACCGACAACACTTGGGTCTTGCCGGGAATATTGCCGCCTATCATCAGTACGACGCCAAATTCACCCACGGTATGGGCAAAACCCAGAATGGCGGCGGTGATGAGACCGGGGCGCGCAAGCGGCAGGGCGACGCTGAAAAAGGCATCCCATGGACTCGCTCGCAAGCTGGCCGCGACTTCCAACGGACGCTCGCCCATTGCTTCGAAGGCGTTCTGGATGGGTTGCACCACGAAGGGCAGGGAATAGAAAACCGAGGCTACCACCAGTCCGGCAAAGGAAAAGGGCAGCAATCCCCAACCCAGAGATTGGGTGATCTTGCCCACGGGGCCGTGTGGCCCCAGGGCGAGCAGGAGGTAAAACCCCAGCACCGTGGGCGGCAGCACCAGTGGCAAGGCGACGATCGCGCCGATCACCCCTTTCCAGCGGGAACGGGTGCGCGATAGCCACCATGCGATCGGCGTGCCAACCAGGAGCAGCAGCGCCGTTACCAGACTCGCCAGTTTGATGGTGAGCCAGACGGCGGCCAGGCTGGAAGCCTCCATGTTCCGTTACAGACCATAGCCATATGATTTGATGATTGCGGTGGCTTTGCCGCCTTTCAGGTAATCGGCCAGCGCGGAGGCGGCGGGGTTGTCGCGTCCCTTGGTGAGAATCACTGCGTCCTGGCGGATGGGTTCATGCAGTTCGGCGGGCACGATCCAGGCCGAACCGCCAGTGATCTTGCCATCTTTGTAGACTTGGGAGAGCGCGACGAAGCCGAGTTCCGCATTGCCGCTGGAGATGAACTGATGAGCCTGGGCGATGTTTTCGCCCTGTACGATCTTGGCTTCCAGCGCGTCTTTCAGGCCCAGTTTGGTCAACGCCTCGATGGCGGCCGTGCCATAAGGCGCGGTCTTGGGATTGGCGATGGCAAGATGGGCAAAGGTTCCTTTCAGCACGTCGCCGTTGTCATCGACGAAATCTTCCTTGGCGCTCCATAGCACCAACGTGCCGATGGCATAGGTGAAACGGCTGCCCGCCACGGTGTGCTGCTCCTTTTCCAGCTTGGCGGGCGTGGTGTCGTCGGCGGCGAGGAAGACCTCGAAGGGCGCGTCATTGACGATCTGGGTATAGAACTTGCCGGTCGAACCGAAGGACAAGATTGCCTTGTGGCCCGTATGCTTTTCGAACTCGGCGGCAATTTCCTGCATCGGCGCGGTGAAATTGGCGGCAACGGCAACCTGGACTTCTTCGGCGCGCGCGGCTTGGGATAGGACGACGGCCAGGGTAACCAGGCCCAGGGAAAAACGAGAGACAAAAGACATGCTGAACTCCTTTGAGGTTTTCAATCCACGTCCGGCAATGCCGGACTCAGTCATACACCGCCAGGATCACACTTGACGATTTGAAAAACGCGCACGCGTCAACGCCGGGGGCCAGTGCCAGATTCACGCAACTGTCCCGGGTTACTACCGCGGTGACGCTGCGCCCCGAGGGCAAGGCCAGCGTCACCTCATTATTTACCGCTCCTTCATGTATCACGCTTACTTTGCCCCAGATCTGGTTGCGCGCGCTCAAGCGCAAATCACGGCAGGTCGTGAGCATCACCGAGGACGACTTCACCAGCGCGCACACCTCGCGGCCAATGGCGAGCTTCAGGTTTTCGGCGCTGGCGCGAGTGATGATGGCGATGATGTCGGTGTGGTCATCGAGTTCCACCCGCACCTCGTAATCGACGCCGCCGTCGCGCAGGCCGGTGATTGCGCCCGAGAACTGGTTACGGGCACTGGTTGTCATGCTCATGCTTCTCATCAGGCGTTGAAAGCCGCGAATGTCGCAACCGGTCTTCTCGTCGAGCCGTTCGCTCAGACGATCGAGCGCGGCCTGATATTCGATTTCCAGCGCCCGGTACATCGCCACCACTTTCTGCCCATACTGGGTAAGCTGGCTGCCGCCGCCTTGCCGCCCTCCGGTGATTCGCGTCACCAAGGGTTCGGGCGCAAGGTTGTTCATGGTGTCGATGGCGTCCCACGCCGCCTTGTAGGACAACGGCACCGCCTTGGCGGCTTGGTTGATCGACCCCTTGCGCCCGATCTCTTCGAGCAGCCGGATGCGGGTCGCGGACAGCGCCGCGCCCGCATCGTTTTCGAGCGACATCCGGGCCATGAAGCGTGGTGTAGTCATGAGAAAGCGCCTGTATCCTTTGATTTATATAAAGCCAGTTTCGTGCCATCCCGGTTTCCCTATGGTTGCAGCATCATAAAAACCGGCGTTAGAGTGCCCTACGGTGTGTTTTGCCACAAATTGTCCGCTTGCGGACAATTCAATGTAGTAGACCATACAACAAACTGCATGGGAAACAAGATGAAAGTCAGTGCCCGCAATATATTCAAAGGCAGGGTCGACGCGCTCAAGAATGGCGCGGTCAACTCCGAAGTGCGAATCGCCCTGCCCGGCGGCGACGCTCTGGTCGCCATCATTACCCTGGCGAGCGTTCAATCGCTGGAACTTGCCGTGGGCAAGGAAGTCATCGCCTTGGTCAAGGCGCCCTGGGTCATGCTGATGACCGAGCACGCCGATATCCGTCTGTCGGCGCGCAACTGCCTGACCGGAACGGTGAAGGCCATCGAACTGGGCGCGGTCAATGCCGAGGTCACCCTGAGCCTGGCCGGCGGCACGCAAATCGCTGCCGTGGTCACCCGCGAAGCGGTCGCCGAACTCGGACTCAAACCCGGCGTTACCGCCACTGCGGTCATCAAGGCCTCGAACATCATTCTGGGCGTCCCGGCCTGAGCGCGGCGGGAAGTGATGAAACAAGGCCATCAGCGCGGCATGGTTTCGCTGAAGCTGTAGAAAGAACTCGCATCCTCGCTCCTGCCGACCCGTACCGTGCGGTGAACCAGCCAACGCTCGTCGCGCAGGAGCCAGGCCACGACTTCTTCAGCATAACTCGGCGCGGTGTGGGATTTTCCATCATCCATTCCACGGCCATCCGTCGGCGACTCACGAAGTTGATAACGATGAGCGTAATAGCACGCTTCGCCATCGGGGTCATAGCCAAACACCCGCGCCGCTTCCAGTTCATGCTCTCGAAATACCTCGAAGGCCAGCGGCGGCACGACCTGGTCGCGCCATGCGTTGGGCAGCGATACCCACCATGCTTGTTCGCCACTGTCGCGCAACCGACAACGTCCGCCATTTTTTATATGTTGTTGCGTATACAACACTGAACACCTCCTGCCTCGCATACTTGCCACGGCATGCCCGCGCGGTCAAAAAACAGCAAAATCGACACTGGCCGCGGCATGCAAGCAATATCGCCCGCAAACACAGCCTTCCTGCCCAGGAGGGGAAGCAAATTGTCTGCCAATGCTATCGGGTTGGATAGCGGCGATCGAAAGGTGACCCGCCGCGAATCCGGGGGCGGGTAGGGGCAACGGCGTACCGTGCCCCTATCTGATTTCAGATGTGATCTTTTCGGCGACGGCGCGGTAGTGCGGCTGGGCGTCGTCGGGACGCCCGAGATGCTCGAACAGGCGCGCCAGGATCAGATGGGTTTCGGACGCGGGGGCGAGGCCCAGGGAGGCTTCCAGGTAACTTTGCGCCTTGCCCCAAAGCTGCGTGCTCATGCACAGCCGACCCAGCGCGAACAGCAAGCCGGCGTCGTGCGGATGTTGGCGCAGCCAGTTTTCGCCCTTGGACAAACAGACGGTGGCATCCTTTTCGTCCGTGCCGCAATAGGCATAGATGCGCGCCAGCCCGCTATCCCATTCGTCATCGAGCAACCGTTCCAGCGTGCGGCGGGCGAGCGCTCCCTGTCCGGTCGCGGCCAGGAGCGGCACGATCTGTTCGACCAGATAGCGGTCGGCAAGCTCGGCGGGAGGAATTTCGCGCCACAGGTGAGCGAGGGTTTCGCCCTCTCCCGCATGTTCCCGCAGACGTTCGATGTGGGCGCGGCGCAGGAGTGGCAGCGCCTGTTCGTTGGTGAGCGCCTTGTGCTTGCGCAACTGACGAGCCAGACGCAGGACTTCTTCCCACTGGTGCAGGGCCGAAGCGGCCTTGAGTGACAACCTGAGCATGGCGATGTGGCGCTGGCCGGAGAGGCGCAGGGTTTCCAGGCGCTCGAAGGCTTCATCGAAATGGTGCGAGGTGATCGCGAGTTCAGCCTCGGTCATCAGCCGCGCCACCCGGATTTCCTCGCCCTGTTCGACCGCGCGGCCAATCCAGATCCGATAACGGGTTTCGTCGGCGAGCGCATGCGCCGCCCTGGCCGCGAGCAGGGTGGCACATGCCGGATGTTCGCTGTTCGTGAATGCCTTTTCCGCGAATTTCAGCGACTGGGCATAGCGTCCTTCATACAGGGTGCGCAATGCGTCGAGCAGTGCCTTGTCCGCCCGTTGTTGGCGCCAGCGTTTGCGCCATTGTCCAGCCGCCGAGGGCAGGTTCATCGCGTGCCGTATCAGGCGCAACAGCGCGTAGCACAAGACAAAACCCAGCAGCAGCAGCACGAAGAACAGGTTGAGCGTGATATATACGCGATACCACGGTGGAATCACGAACTGCACGTAACCCTGGTTGAGGCTGGAAAACATGACCAGTCCAACGGCCAGCGCGAAAAGCCCGATGAACCAGATCAGACCTTTCATGGTTGCACCGTAGACGTGTCGCGGCTCTGCAATAAGCGCAGCGCATTGAAACTGTTGGTCAGCGTTTGATGTTCGATCCGCACAGGCAAGGTTTCAAGCTCGCGCAGGTTTTCGATCGCCGCTTTGACCGTTTCGTCGCGGGTATTGAAAAAACTCTCCAGCCAGCCCCGTGCCTGGGCAAGATCGGCCGCGTAGGTGCGCCCATCCCTCGCGAGCAGGGCGAGCCTCGCGGTCAGCAGGCGAATCTTCAGATTCTCGCGCAGGAAAGTGGCTTGTTCCGGTGCCAGCAATACCGGCTCGGCCGCGCGGTCGAGGCGTTCGATGCGCACCAGGGAGAGCGTCTCGTTCCAGATGTCGCGCGCCAGGCTTTTGGCGAAGCCACGCCAATCCGCCTCATATTCTTCTTCGATGGCGGGATGCGCGCTCGGCGGCAGCTCATCGCCGAAGGCCAACGGCAGCGTGTCGAGTTGTTCAAGCATACGTTCGAGTTTCAGCGCCGTGCCGGGTATATCCAGCGGGTTTTGTTCATTCAGGCGTTCGATGTCGCTTGCCAGCGCCCGTTGCAGGGCGGCGAATTGGCCACGATCCTGGATATCCAGCCGCGCTTGCGCGCCCCGGAGGGCGATCAGCGCCGATTCGATGTTGCCCGCCAACTGCAACTGCTGGGCGGCAATCGTCACCGCCTGTTCGACTTCGACGAGCACACGATCATTCTGGGAATGTGAAAATTCCTCATAAAGCTTCTCCAGCGCGCTCGTCTGTCCTTTGGTGGCCTCGGCCTTGGTTTCGAGCGCAGTGAGCTTGTTCTGGAGCGCGGTGATGTTTTCCTGGTGCCGGAGGACGAGCGCGCGCGTCTCGCTGACCGCGGTATCTCCCGCCAAGATGCGCTGCGCGACTTCCGCGCGCAAGGCTGCGCTTTCGTTGCGCATCGCGTGTGCCTGCCAGGCGGCATATGCTCCGGCAAGCAGCGCAGCCAGCGCCAGCAACAGCGCCCAGCCGCTGGCCGCGCTGCGCGTGACGGCGGCGGGCGCGGGTGCAGGAGAAGGCGTGGCGGATACGCCAACATCCTCTGGTGTCAGAGGGGAAATGGATTCGGGCGCAGTGCCGGATTCGGGTGTGGGGCCGGAATCGGACGTAGTACCGGATTCGGGCGTAATGCCGGATTCGGGCGTAGTGCCGGATTCGGACGTAGTGCCGGATTCGGACGTAATGCCGGATTCGGGCGTGGGGCCGGAATCGGACGTAGTGCCGGAATCGGGCGCAGTGCCGGAATCGGACGTAATGCCGGATTCGGGCTCGCGGTCGGACGTGGTTGTATTCATGCGTCGAGTTTACCCAAAGTAAGCGATGAGCGCGCGTATCAAGACTTCATCTCCGCTCCCGGTTTCGATGACCCGGCCCAGTCCATGGGCGCGGCAACGGAGCGCGATTCGCGGATGAGGTACGAATACAGGCAAGCCTGCAAGCCGGGTCAGTCCCTCGTCGCCAATCATGCGTGAGAGATTATCCACCCCTTCGCCGCTGGTGAGCGACAAGGCATCGATTTCGCCCCGCGCAAGCGGCGCGAGCAGGGTTTGTGGATCGGCTTCGGGGCAGCGTCGCCGGTAGCAGGAAAAGTATTCGATATGCGCACCGCGCGCGGCGAGGATTTCGCCCAGCAGCTCGCGTCCGCCGTCGCCGCGCAGGATCAGCACGGCGCGACCGCGCACGGCTTCGGTTGAGAATTCGGCCAAGGCCAGCACGGCTTCGCTGTCGAAACCGCTTTCCGGCGCGATGACTTCATGGAAGCCGCGTGCCCGGAGCGCGTGGGCGCTCGCCGGTCCCACCGTAGCGACTTTCAACCCCGGTGGCCAGGCGCGCAAGGCTTGCAAGCCGTCCAAAGCATGTTCGACCGCATTGGCGCTGACGAAAAAAGCGAGGTCGAAAGTGTCGAGCCGCGCCGCGACCGGCACGAAAACGCCAGCATCGCTGGGAGGAAGGATTTCCAGCAGCGGAAAGCGAAACGGCCGCGCGTCTTCCGCTTCGAGCGCGCGGCACAGCGCTCCGGCCTGCGCGGACGGGCGGGTGACGACGATCATCCGCCCGGCGAGCGCGCCGCTCATCCCAGTTCGGCCAGAATGTCGCCGGCCCCTTGGGCGAGCAAATCGTCAGCCAATGCCTGCCCGACGGCATCCGCCTCACCCGGTGCGCCTTCACGTTCGCCATGCACGACGCGGCTGCCATCGGGGCGGGCGACGAAGCCGCGCAGCCAAAGCTTGCCGCCGCGCATTTCACCGTAAGTGCCCAGCGGCACATCGCAGCTGCCCGCCAGCGCGCGGGCGAAGGCGCGCTCGGAAGTGACGCAAGCCGCCGTATCGGCATCGGCGAGCGCTTGCAAGCCAGCGATCAAATCGGCGCGCGCGCTCAGGCATTCGATGCCCAGCGCGCCCTGCCCGGCGGCGGGCAGCGAGATTTCGGCGGGCAAGACGGCGCGGATGCGCCCCCCGAGCCCCAGGCGGCGCAGACCGGCGGCAGCGAGGATGATAGCGTCGAACTGCCCTTCGTCGAGCTTGCGCAGCCGGGTGTCGAGGTTGCCGCGCAAGCTGGTGACGGCGAGAAACGGATAGCGTGCGTGGATTTGCGATTCGCGCCGCAAAGAAGACGTACCGACCACCGCGCCCGGCGGCATGTCGTCGAGCGCGGCGTAACGCCCCGAGACGAAGGCATCCAGCGGCGTCTCGCGCGCCATCACGCAGGCCAAGGCGAACTCTTCGCCCATGAGCATCGGCACGTCCTTCATCGAATGCACGGCGATATCGGCGCGGCCCTCGAGCAGCGCCGCTTCCAATTCCTTGACGAACAGCCCTTTGCCGCCCACCTCGGCCAGCGGGCGATCCAGAATGCGGTCGCCGCGCGTGGTCATGCCCAGCAGATCGACGCGGCACGCCGGGTAAAGCACCTCGAGTCGCGCCTTGACGTGCCCAGCCTGCCACAAGGCCAGACGGCTTTCGCGGGTAGCGATGACGATACGCTTGGGGCCGTCGGGAGAAGGAAAATTCACGGCAAACTCGCAGAAAAGAAGAAAACCCGCTGATTCTATAGCAGCAAGGGACAGGGAACAGATGTCAGGGGGAACAGATTGAACAACGGCAGAGTTTCGTGGCCATCGTTGCACTCGTGCTTCCCTCTCCCGCCAGGTTCTTTTCGCGCTGCCCAATTGAGACAGCAACTTTTCGGTCTTCCTGCATGAAAAGTTCATCGAAAATCAAGCTAGATATAGACAAGGGAAAATCAGGCTCCTTTCGGGAAACAAAAGCGCCTCTTTCAGTAGACAATCAGTATGCGGGCGCGTAGTGCCGGATGTTTTTCTGTTGTTTTTCTGTTTCCTGACATCTGTTGCTCGACAACGCACGGCAACGCATTCTTTGTCCGGAGCGTTCATGTCCTCATGGTAGAGTATGCATTTCCTCACTTCTCTTTGTAAGGTGCATGATGAACAAGTGGTTTTTATCCCTGCGCTGGTTGTGGATGTTGGGTGTGGTCGTGCTGATCGCGGCTTGTGGCAATGAGGAAGCGCAACGTCAGGCATTCATTGAATTCCTGCAAAAGAGCGTCATCGAAAAGCAAGGTGGCTTCATCACGGTGCTTACGCAGGAACAGCGTGAACATTTTGGCGACTACGCCTCACACTACGACATCATCGTCGATTTCAACAGATCCATGGGCGAGGTTGTCAAACCCCTGAATGGCATAGCGCGTGAAATGACGTCTACCATGAAACAGAACGTGGATGCCGAAGCACGCAAAGCCTTGATGGTCAAACTCAACGACCAGTTCCAACAGATCAACAAAAAATTGGATGAGGAATTGAGTCGCGCCGAAACAAGGCTGGCGGATTTGAATCAACCCGACGATCTCAAAGCCGTCTATACCCAGGCGTTCGAGCGCACGGTGCGCACTCCGGGGAGAATATCCAGAGAAATGGTTTCCTTGACGGCGGAGATGGTCACAAAAGCCAACGAAGTATTTGACTTCATTGCAAACAATCCGGACAAAATCGAAATCAAGGGCGGCCGGATGATCGCCAAAGACCGGGCTGTGCTCACCAAACTCAATGCTTTCCAGGCTGATTTGCTGGCAATAGTCCAGAAGCTCCAGGAACTCAAGGCCCAATACGACGCTTTGGCAGGCTGAGATTTTTCCTTCGCCCGCAAAGCGGAAGCGTTCGCCGCAACGTTCATCCGCTTTGTGGGGCATGCCGTGCTCTTCCGTTTGCGCTGCACAAATACCTGCCCATCAGCCACGAAGGCGACCGTCGCGCCGCTTGTTCCACGTGAAACAAAATGCCCATCGACGCGCTCTCCTTGCTGATTCTTGGCCTTGCCGCATTCGGGGCCGGATGCATCGATGCGCTTGTCGGTGGCGGTGGGCTGATTCAGGTGCCCGTGCTTTTCTCTGTTTTCCCAAGCACGATGCCCGCAACCCTGTTTGGCACCAACAAGCTCGCCGCGGTCTTTGGCACCTTGAGTGCGGCGGTTCAATATGGCCGCCGGATTGCGATACCGTGGGCACTTGTTTTGCCGGGCACGTTGGCTGCGCTCGTCGGCTCGTGGATGGGCGCACGGACCGTCAACTGGATATCTCCTCTCGTGCTGCGTCCCATGATTTTGGTTTTGTTGATCGCGGTCGCGGTCTATACCTTCGCACGCAGGGAATTTGGCACCCATGCTCATGCAAGGTTCAGCGGCTTTCGCGCTGTGTGCATTGCGTTCACGATAGGCGGCACGGTCGGCTTCTATGACGGTTTTTTCGGACCAGGTACCGGCAGCTTTCTGATTTTCCTGTTCGTGCGTTTTTTGGGCATGGATTTTCTTCATGCTTCCGCCAGCGCAAAAATTGTCAACGTCGCCACCAATTTTGCCGCACTGGCGTATTTCATTCCCAATGTCACACTGCTGTGGGCAACGGCGGGCGTCATGATGGCATGTAACCTCGCTGGCGCTTTGTTTGGGTCGCACCTCGCGTTACGTCACGGCGTCCGTTTCATTCGTATCATTTTTCTCTGCGTGGTCATTGCCCTGATAGCTAAATTGGGCGTCGATACTTTGGTTACGAATGCGTGAGGTATCCATTGCAGCAAACCGAATGTTTGCCTGAGTGCCGGTCAAGGTAGGATGTTCCACGTGAAACAAACATTGATCTTGCGATGAATCGACAACGCGTTACGCTACAACATGGCAGTCTCGCTTATGCCCTGCTCCACGCTGCCCAATGCGTGGCGGCCGTGATTGGGGACGAAGGCGAAAATCTTACCGCTGGTTTTGAGCGCATGCTCCACGACCACCCCGAATGGACGGACGCCATCCGGGGAGCGGTGCGCGATCTGACGTGGACGACCTTGCGCGAGTATGGACGGGGAGATGTGGTCTTGCGCCATTTTGTGCAGAAACCTCTGCCCACGGCCATCCATGCCTTGCTCCTGGTGGCCTTGTGCCGCTTTGAGCAACGTCCACAGGATGCGCACACCGTGGTCGACCAAGCGGTCGATGCCGCGGGGCAACTCGCCCCCGGACTCAAGGGCGTGGTCAACGGCGTCCTGCGCAACGTGCTGCGCCAACACAGCGAACTGCCACGCTGGCGGGAGCAGGATATGGCGGCGCGCCATGCTCATCCCGCATGGTGGATAAGACGCGTGCGCGCGCAGCATCCGCGACATTGGAAAGCGATCCTCGCCGCGGGCAATCTGCATCCGCCGATGAGCCTGCGGGTCAACCGGCGACGCGCCACGGTCGAAGCCTGCCTGGAACAACTCGCCGCCGCCGCCATTGCTGCGCGACGCCTGGACAACGACGCCCTGCTTCTGGAACGGGCGCTGCCCATCTCCCGCTTGCCCGGTTTCGCCGATGGCTGGGTGTCGGTGCAGGATGCGGGCGCGCAATGGGCTGCGCGCTGGCTGGATGCCCGCGACGGTGAGCGGGTACTCGACGCCTGCGCCGCGCCGGGCGGCAAAGCTGCCCATCTGCTGGAATGTGCCGACATCGACCTCACCGCGCTCGAACTCGACCCTCTCCGCGCCGAACGGATATGGGACAATCTGAATCGCCTTGGTCTCAGCGCCACGGTAAAAGCAAGCGACTGCTGCGCGCTGGAAGATTGGTGGGACGGGAAGCCATTTGATCGCATCCTTGCCGATGTGCCATGCTCGGCCTCTGGCGTCGTGCGTCGTCACCCTGACATCAAATGGTTGCGACGCGAATCCGACATTGCCCGCTTTGCCGCCCGGCAGGCGGAAATCATCGACGCGCTTTGGCGTGTGCTCACACCCAATGGCATAATGCTCTATGTAAGTTGCTCGGTCTTCGACGAAGAAAATCGTCTCCAGATCGAATCTTTCCTCGCTCGCCACCCTGACGCCGAATCATCCCCGTTTCCGTCCCAAGCCGATAAACCGAGTTACCTGTTACCCACGACCGAGCATGACGGTTTCTATTTCGCCCGCATCCACAAACGCTAGTACCCAGATCCGGCACGGGCAAACGCGCGCACCCTTGGTTCGTGCCCTGTTGTTCATCGTCGCCCTGTTGGCGGCCTGCGTCCCGGCCATCGCCGCCGCCGACAATCGCATCACCCATGCCGAAATCGTATACACGGAAGATGGTCATGTGCTCAATGCCGATTTTGAACTCGATCTCAACCCGCTACTTACCGACGCCCTCGACCATGGAGTCGCCCTGCACTTCGTCATCGAAATCCGCATCGAACGTCCGCGCTGGTATTGGTTCGATATGGCCGTGAGCGAGCGTCGGCTTGAATACCGCCTCACTTATCATGCCCTCACCCGCAGTTATCGCCTCTCCACTGGCAGCTTGCACCGAAGTTTCACCACCCTGTCCGAAGCCTTGAATACTCTCCAGCACATCCGCAACTGGCCGGTTGCAAATGCCGGCGAACTCAAGCCCGGTGTTCCGCATGAAGTTGAACTGAGATTGCGCCACGACACTTCCCTGCTCCCTGGGCCATTCCAGTTGTCGGCAGTGGCCAATGGCGAATGGGATGTCGATACCGGCTGGCTGCAATGGACTTTCCTGCCCGAAGCGGTGACCTCACGATGAAGCTGAAACGCGCCGCCCTTGTCATCGTCGCCATCCTGGCCGGTGTTTCTTCGCTTTATCTGCTGACCTCGGCCAGTTCCAATGCGGGCATCTTTTCCGGCTTTTATCCCTGGCTGCTGGCCACCAATGGCGTGGTCGCGGTGGGGCTTGCCGCGTTGGTGGGCTTTTCGCTGCGCAAAATGTGGCGCGAATATCATGCCCGCCGTTTCGGTTCCCGGCTGAAATACCGGATGATGCTGATGTTTGCGCTGATGGCATTGCTGCCCGGATTGGTGGTATATGCGGTATCATTGCAATTTGTCATGCGCAGTATCGAATCGTGGTTTGACGTGCGAGTCGACTCCGCGCTGGAAGGCGGTATCGCCCTCGGCCAGAATGCGCTCGATTATCTCGTCAGCCAGTTACGCGACAAGGCAGATGACATGGCGCTTGATCTTGAAAACCGTGATGCGCTCTCCCCCGCCCAGATCAGTCGGCTGCGTGAACTCTCGGGCATTGGCAGTCTGACCGTGCTGGGCGCCAACGGACAGGTGCTGGCTTCCGCCGCGGACGACGGCCTTACCCGCCTGCTGCCCGATCTGCCCTCCCCCGCCCAACTGCGTCAGGCCCGCCAGAGCGGCAGTCTGAGCCTGGTCGATAGCGCCCCCGGTGGTCGGCTCATCATCCGCGTCATCGTCTCCATCCCGGGACGCCACCTCACCGACGAGGAACTGCTGTTGCAATTGACCCAGCCCGTGCCCGAAACTTTCAGCCAGCACGCCGAGGCGGTGCAGGAAGCCTATCGCGATTACCGCCAACTCACCCATGGCCGCGCCGGACTGAAGCGCATCTACACCCTCACCCTCACCCTCACCCTGCTGCTCGCGTTGCTGACCGCGATGGCGCTGGCGTTCATGCTTGCCCATCGCATCACCGCGCCGCTGCTGATTCTCGCCGAGGGCACCCAGGCCGTGGCCCAGGGGGATTTCAGCCCGCGCCAAGCCCTGCCCGCGCGCGACGAACTCGGGGTTCTCACCCATTCCTTCAACCAGATGACCCGCCAGCTCGACGAAACGCGCGAACAGGCCGAACGCAACCGCGCGGCGGTCGAAGCCGCGCGCGCCTACCTCGAAAGCGTGCTCGCCAATTTGTCGACTGGAGTCTTGGCGTTCACCAACGATGGCCGACTGCGCGCCGCCAATTCCGGCGCGCTCGCCATCCTCGACGATCCGCTCGAAGGTTTTGAAAACATCGCGCTCGCCGACTGGCCGCGTCACCCGCTGCTGCGCGATGCCCTGCTCGACGGTTTTGCCGCCAATGATGGCGACTGGCACAGCGAGTTGGAAATTTCCCGCGCCGACCAGCCCCCCCTCACCCTGCTGGTGCACGGCTCACGCCTGCCCGCGAGCACCGGGGGTGGGCTGGTGGTGGTATTCGACAACATCTCCCGCCTGATCGAAGCGCAGCGCATCGCCGCCTGGGGGGAAGTCGCCCGCCGCCTTGCCCACGAAATCAAGAACCCGCTCACCCCGATCCAGCTCTCCGCCGAGCGCCTGGCCTTCAAACTTGCCGACCAGCTCGACGAAAGTGGTCGTCAGATGCTCGAACGTTCCACCACCACCATCGTGAACCAAGTCGAAGCAGTAAAAAACCTGGTCAATGCCTTCCGTGATTACGCCCGTCTGCCCGCGCCCGTGCTCGAACCGCTCGATCTCTGCGCCCTCATCCGCGAAATACTCAACCTCTATGAAAATGTTCCCATGCGCATCGAACACAAGTTCCCCTCCAATCTGCCGCGGGTATTGGGTGATGCTTCTCAAATTCGCCAAATTGTGCACAATATGCTGCAAAATGGCGAAGATGCGTTGGCAGGACGCGAAGATGGCAAGATCACCCTTGCGGTTCGGGCAGAAGGCGAGCGAGTCGTGATGACATGCAGCGACAATGGCCCGGGTTTTCCGCCGGAAGTCCTGGCGCGTGCGTTTACCCCCTATTTCACCACCAAGTCCAAGGGCACCGGGCTCGGTCTGGCGATGATCAAGAAAATCGTCACCGAACACGGCGGCGAGGTAAAAATTACCAATCGTGATGGTGGAGGCGCTGAACTCTCCATCCGTCTACGTACAGTTTCATGACGAACGGCGAACACTGAAGATGGCAAAATTACTCATCGTAGATGACGAAATCGGCATTCGAGAACTACTCTCCGAAATCCTGCGTGACGAAGGTCATGACGTACTGCTGGCCGAGAACGCCGCCGTCGCGCGGGCGGCGCGCAATGCCGCCTGTCCGGACATGGTATTGCTCGACATCTGGATGCCCGATACCGACGGCATTTCCCTGTTGAAGGAATGGGCCACGGCCGGACAATTGACCATGCCGGTCGTCATGATGTCCGGGCACGGCACCATCGACACCGCGGTGGAAGCAACCCGCATCGGCGCCATCGACTATCTGGAAAAACCCATCGCGCTGCAAAAACTGCTCGCCACGGTCAAGAACGGCTTGCAGCGTCGCCCCGTTTCGGTGCCGCCGCAATTGACCCTGGCCAGCTTGCCCAAATCGGCCGCGCTCGCCGACTTGCACCAGCGCCTGCGGCAAGTCGCCATGCAATCGCGGATCATCCTGTTCCAGGTCGGCGCGGATCATCTGGTCGAATTGGCCGCCCGCAGCCTGCAAACCCCCGGTGCGCCCTGGCTCGATCTGGGCACGTTCACGGGTTCGATCGACACCGCGCAACTCACCTCCCTCCACGGCGGACTGCTGTATCTCGCCCGGCTGGAAAAACTGACGCGCGCCCAGCAAAAGAATCTCACCTTCATCATCGACCGCCTCGACCGCTACAACCTGCGCCTGATCGTGGTCAGCGGCGCCAGCCGCCAGCAGTTGCTGGCAGCCGGCTGGGATTCCGTCCTCGTCACCCGCCTGTTCGCCGTGGCCCTGACCGCGCCCGGGTTGGCCGACATCCGCAGCGATCTGACCGATTTGATCGCCCTCATCCTGCGCCACCAAGTCACCATTCAGGAAGTGCCCCCGCGCCGTTTCTCACCCGCCGCGCTCGCCCAACTGTCCGCGCGCGATTGGGCGGGCGGCTATGGCGAACTTTATGCCACGGTGCGCAATCTGGCCCTGGCCACGGACGAAGAAGAAATCGTCCTCGCCGAAACCGCTGCGCCGCCCTCCCCCGCGCTCGTCCTCGCTGCCGCCGAAACAACGACGCATCCCACCTCGCCACCCTCCGATTCTATTTCCATTCCATGCAACCAGCCCCTGCGCGAAGCGCGCGAAGCTTTCGAGCGCATGTATTTTGAATACCATCTCAAGCAGGAAAACGGCAACATGACCCACCTCGCGCAACAAACCGGCCTGGAACGCACCCATCTCTACCGCAAACTCAAGCAACTTGGCCTGCATGGCGGACGGCGGGGAAAAACGGAAACATAAGGCGATGAAATCCGGGGCGCTTCTCGCGGAGCGCGCAATGGAGATTACGCCATCAAGCCCAATCATGAGTAGCACTACTTTTTCATTTTCAGGATTAAACTGATTGAATTAAACTACGCACCTATGGGCATCGCATGCCCGATTCAATCCGAAAGGAAACCTCCATGAAAAACATCTTGTTGATCAACGCGGGAAAGCATTTTGCCCACTCGGAAGGGCGGCTGAACGCGACCTTGCATGAAGTCGCGCTGGCGGCCCTGAATGATCTTGGCTTGAACATCCAGCAGACGGTGGTCGATGCTGGCTATGACATCGAAGAGGAAGTCGGCAAGCTGCGCTGGGCCGACGCCGTGATCTATCAAATGCCCGGCTGGTGGATGGGGCCGCCCTGGATACTGAAGCAATATTTCGACACCGTGTTTACCGCCGGACGCGGCACACTCTATGAAAACGACGGCAGGACACGCGCTGACCCCGCGAAAAAATACGGTTCGGGCGGCTTGTCGCAGGGCAAGCACTACATGCTCTCCCTGACCTGGAACGCTCCGCTGGAAGCCTTTACCGATCCCGACCAATTCTTTGGCGGGGTGGGAGTCGACGGCGTTTACCTGCCCGTGCACAAGGCCAATCAATTCCTCGGCATGCAGCCGCTGGAGACTTTCATCTGCAACGATGTCGTCAAGGAACCTCGGGTGGAAGAATATATCGCCCGCTATCGGGAACATTTGCGGCGGGTATTTGGCTGATTGCGGCTGATTTTTCAACATGGGGAAAAGATGCCATGGCATTCATTCGTGGTGAAAAAAACCGGGCTTGCCGTTTGGGTTTGCTGCTGCCGGGGCTGTTTCTCGCCGCGCTTGCCCATGCCGAAACGCGCTGGGTGCATGGCTCCTGGGTCAATGTGCGCGAGATGGCGGACGCGCAAAGCGCGGTGATCGAGCATGTGACAACAAATACCCAGGTGGAGGTGCTTACGCGAGAGGGCGGGCGTTGCGAGATTGCCTGGAAGGATGAAAAACGCGGCTTCGTGCCGTGCGGGTT
>JAITCV010000162.1 GCA_031282905.1 Azoarcus sp.
TAACCTGCTTTTGCACACGGCTCTCGTCCTCGCCAAAGTGCCGGACAATGTCACCATAGACGGCAAGGGCGGCATCCGGATGGCCCTGCCGCTCCAAGGCAAGACCTTTGTGGATGAGCGCCGAGACAACTTGTTCGCGAACACTGGATGATCCATCCTTGCCAAAGCGCTGGGCAATGTCATCATAGACGGCGAAGGCGGCATCCGGTTTGCCTTGTCGCTCCAGGGCTGCGCTTTTGCTGACAAGCGCCTCGATGACTTGTTCGCGCACGCCTTTCCAATCGTCCTTGCCGAAGCGCTGAGCAATGTCATCGTAGACGGTGAGCGCGGCATCGTGTTTGTCCAAAACGGCGCTTTTTCGGACAAGCGCCTCAAGGACTTGTCTGCGCACGCTATTCCAATTGCCCTTGCCGAAACGCTGCGCGATGTCATCATAGACGGCGAGCGCGGCATCGAACCTGCCCTGTTGCTTCAAAACGAGTCCCTTGGAGATGAACGCCAGAATGGCCCACTCACTTTCGCGGGTCGATTCGCCAAAACGCTGACCAACCTCGTCATAAACGGCAATGGCGGCATCCAATTGGCCTTGTTGTTCCAGGGCAAGGCTCTTATGGATCAGTGCCGAAGCGACTTGTCCGCGCACACTGGATAATTCCTCCTTGCCAAAGCGCCGCTCGATACTGTCATAGACAGCGATGGCCGCATCGAATTGGCCTTGCATTTCCAGGGCAATACCATGTCCGACCATTGCCTCGACGATACGCTCCAACAAAAACGAATGATCGGAAGCAAAACGCCGGTTGAGGTCATCAAAAGCAGCAATGGCGGCATCCATCTTGCCTTGCTGCCCCCAGGTGACACCTTTTCCTGCAATTGCGCGCGCGGCATATTGACGCAGATCGGGCGAATCTTCGTCACCCCAACGTTGGATGACGTCATCGAAAACGGCGATGGCGGCATCGAACTCACCTTGTTTCCTCAGGATGATGCCCTTGCCAATGAGCGCATTGGCGACGAGCCCACGTATAACGGGCGAATCCTCCTTGGCAAAGCGCCGCGCGATGTCATCATGGATCGCGATGGCGGCTTTGGATTGGCCTTGCGCTTCCAGGATGGAAGCCTTTTCGCCAAGCGTCCTGGCAAGCTGTTCGCGGATGACGGGCGCGGTATCCTCGGCAAAACGTCGGATGATTTCGTCATAAACTGCGATGGCGGCGCCCACTCTGCCCCACCATTCCAAAGTATCGCCTTTGTTGATGAGCGCGCCAACGGCCTGTGTGCGCACGACGGGTGAAGGGTCATCGCCAAAATGCCGAACGAAGTCATCCGAAATGGTACGGGCAATCCCGTGGTTGTCCTG
Source organism: Azoarcus sp. (assembly GCA_031282905.1). GTDB lineage: Bacteria > Pseudomonadota > Gammaproteobacteria > Burkholderiales > Rhodocyclaceae > WRNU01. The sequence continues at coordinate 1,361 of JAITCV010000162.1, forward strand.
TCGCAGCAAGATCTTCATTTTTTCATCGCCAAAATGCCGAACGAAGTCATCCGGAATGGCACGGGCAATCCCGTGCTTGTCCTGTCGCAGCAAGACCTTCATTTTTTCAAAAAGCGCCTGGACGGCTTGCACGCGCACGGCGGGCGAAGGGTCTTTGCCAAAACGCCGGACGACTTCCTCAAGGTTCGCAAGGGCAAGATCGTGCTTGCCCTCCTGCCACTGCAAGGCGCTACCTTTGCTGGTGAGCGCCACGGCGGCCTGTTCGCGCACGATGGGCGAAGCATCCTTGCCAAAGTATTGGACAATGTCCGCATAGGTGGCGATGGCGACATTCCTCGTCTTGCTTTGGTCCAAAGCGCGGCTTTTATCGAGGAGCGCCTTGACGGCCTGTTCGCGCACGGCGGAAGAAACGTCCTTGCCGAAGCGGCGGCCAAAGTTGTTGGCGGCCACGGCCGCCGCATCCTCCTTGCCTTGCTGGCGCAAGGCAAGGATTTTATTGGCGAGCGCCCTGGCAACCCGCGTGCGCATATCGGGCGAGGCATCACGGCCCGTGCGCCGGTCGAGCTCATCCGCGGCGGCAATATTGGCATCGGGACTTTCTGCCAGGGCGCTTTTCTCAAAAAGCGCCCTGTCAACCTGCTCGCGGACAGCGGGCGCGGCGTCATGACCGAAGCGCCGTTCGATGTCGTCAAAAACAGCGATGGCGGCATCGCTCCCACCGTATGACCGCGCCAGCGCGATGCCTTTGTTGACGAGCGCCTTGGCGAGTTGTTCGCGTATGTCGGGCAAGGGATCGTTGCCGAAACGGCGCTCGATGTCGTCATAAACACTGCTATTTGGATACGCATGTCGCTCCAGGATGGTGGCCTTGTTGATGAGCGCCCCGATCACCTGTCGGCGCACACCGGGCGAGGGATCATTGCCGAAGCGCATGACGATGCCGTCGGCGTAGGCGACGGCATAGGCGATGGCGGTTTCGTCCTTGCCTTGCTGCCCAAGGCCAAACCCCTTGTTGCAAAGCGCCAGGGCGAGCCGCTCACGCGCGCTGCCCTGACGGTCGATTTCGCCGCAGGCGTTTTGTGTGGCAATCCCGGCCTCTGACGACGCATCATCTGTCGTCTGCTGTGCCGTGGCAGGTCTCGACGCACAGGAAAGCCCCATGATGAAAAAGCAGGCAAGCACGGCGGAAATCCGCCGACTTTTCCCCACTCCGTGTGAACACTGGCCGATCATCGACATTTCCCCCTGTAAAGATACGCGCATTCTAATCTGATCCGCCCATGTCGGTGAGCGCACCGAGAAACAAAGTAGGCATGAGCAGATCGAAGTCAGCATCACCTGTTGCGTTATTCGCGCGAACATGTTTCCACCTTGTTTGCGCTGCATTCAATCATTTTCCACTGCGGTATCTCCAGCTTCATCTGATCATAGCGCTCGTCCTCATCTTCTTGATTACGGATGTACGCTCGAACAATATTCTCGTCCAATCCGACTGTCGAGACAAAGCGCCCAAAAATGCTCGCCACTGAAGTTCTTCTGTCGCCCACCAAACTTGCGCGCAATCTGAATCGCACTCTTTCCTTTCAGGTACCCCACCACATTCGACACGACCGTCGTAAAGGTCAAACCTCGATGAGTCCCCCGGCAAAGCCGGGGGCTTACCTCTATGAGTTACATTTCAGCTTTTGCCGGAATAAGGATTTATTCAGCTTCCTTGACTTGTTACTCGTCGTTCGAACAGCACGGTTGAGAGGCGGTGTTTACTTCCTGGTCGTCCTTGATCCACAAAGTTTCCAATTCGGCAAAAGGGATGGCGTAAAACCCTGGCATTCCATGATACACGGTGAATTCCCGGCGCACGCCGGGTTTGTACGCTTGGCGTTTGCAGGGGATTTCCTGTGTAAAGAATAAATCCGGGCTGGCTGCGGATTGCCAGTTCTGTTGGTTGCAGCAATTGTGCTGCAAGACAAAGGTCTCCTGCCTGGCCTCGCCCAGCCATACCGACAACAGGGGCGCGGCGGGTCTGGGCAGGAAGTACAAGGGCGCGGCGAAAAGAACAGAGATGACCCAGGCGGCTTCCCGGCTTTCTTCTTGTTTCAGGCAGCGCCAGGCAAAGAAAAACCCCAAGCCACAGAAAAGCCAGCCCACCCAGCCGCATGCGCGGTTTTGCCAAGTGTCGAGGAGAAAGTACGGCATGCGGTGGCCCAGGAAGAGCACCAGGAGAAGCAGGCAGGCTGCGGCGATCACCAGACAGAATGCCCTGCCTTCGATGACAAGATCCTGGTTCAAGGCTGGGATTTTCTTTTTCTCGGCTTCCTCCAGGGGCGTAACCGGGCCATGGAATGCCTCGATTGCCTCCGACAGGGAAAGGACGTGTCCCTCACCGACAAAGAAACGCACGGGACGGTTTTGTTTTTTCTCTTTTGACGTAGCCCAGGAAAAGAATTGGCGCTTGGGCGTCTTGGGTTCGCCGAAATAAATCTGGATGCTTCGGCCAAAGCGGTCGATGAATACGAGCGCTTCCCCTTGCGATTGGGGCACGCGGCGTATCTGCGCGAAATCCTGCCATGCATAATGCTTGCCGATATCGGAGAACAAAAAGCCCTGGAAGGTCACGCCCTTTTCTGCCACCACGATGGCAAGATTTTTGAAATAGGCGTGCAGGGCGAGGAAGGTCAGGAGAAACAAAGGCCAAACGGAGAGGTCGAGGCGCAAGAATCTTTCCCCAAGTTTTTCCCAAAATGTCATGAAGACCGAGGATAATGCTTCCATCATCTGTTCCACGGGAAAATTGGTAAAAAACAGGATTCCTACCAGAAAGAGCACGCCCTGGCAGAAGAAGAGAAACACCAGGGCCAAGGTCACGATTTTGAGAGCGGCTTTTTTCGTGCTGTCGTTCAGGAACAATCCCGGCGATCTGCCCTGGATGAAGCGATAGGAGCGTGAAGGAAAAGATTTGGCCATGATTTTCTCTGGGAGTTGCTTGTCTCAAACCTGTTTTCAGCGCTTGTTCGAATGGAACACGGCACGATTGCATCCTATGCCGTAGGAAAAATGCGGTGACTCATTTTCGCGCGTCCGTTCTGTCATGAAAGTCGGCTCCTGGATCAATGTAAATCTTGCCGGATTGTCCGTTTCCCTCCGCTGTGCGTCAATCGAAAGGAGCAATGAGGGAACGATGAGCCAAAGCAAACATTATGACTTCACCATTGTGATTGGCCGCTTCCAGCCTTTCCACAATGGTCATGCCGCGTTGCTTGCGGTTCCGCGGGACAGGCGCGGAGCGCCAGGAATCCTTTCACCTGGAGGGAGCGGGCAGCGATGATCGCCGCCCGCTTGAATGAGGCCGATGCGGCGCGGGTGGGCTTTATCCCGATGTGGGATTCTTATGATTTTCGACCTGTTCCATCCGCTCTATCCCGCTGTGCTTGTTGCACGCGCAAGGTAGAATCTCCCTCCCATTGTTCGTCCATCAGCCATCATGCCGCTTCTTACCGTCGACGACGCCTGTCTTGCGTTTGGTCATGTCGATTTGCTGGACCACGCCAGTTTCCAGCTTGATCCCGGGGAACGGGTGGCGTTGATCGGGCGCAATGGCGCAGGGAAATCCAGCCTGCTGCGCGCGCTTGCCGGACAGATCCGGCTTGATGATGGAGTCATCTGGCGGCAGCCGGGTCTGTCTGTCGCCCATGTGCCGCAGGAAGCGGAGTTTTCGCTGGAACACGATGTGTTTACCACCGTGGCCGACGGTCTGGGGGAGGCCGCGCGCTTGCTGGTCGAGTATCACGAGGCCATGGCGGCGGTGGCTGGGCACGCGGGTTCCGGGGAGATGGCACGGCTGGCGCATTTGCAGCAGGCGGTGGAAGAGGCCGATGGCTGGCGGTTGAAGCAGAAAGTCGAACAGATGCTGCACCTGCTTGCCCTGCCGCCGGTGACACGGGTGGGCGATCTCTCCGGTGGCGGCATCAAGCGGGTGGCATTGGCGCGCGCGCTGGTGATGGAGCCGCAATTGTTGCTGCTCGACGAGCCGACCAATCATCTCGATCTCGATGGCATCCTATGGCTGGAAAAGCTGATTCAGTCCTTTGCCGGCGCGGTGGTGTTCATTACCCATGACCGCGTGTTTCTCGATCACGGTGCGACCCGCATCGTCGAACTCGATCGTGGACGCTTGCGCAGTTATCCAGGATGTTTTGCCGATTACCAGCGCCGCAAGGCCGAGGAACTCGAAGCCGAAGGCAAGGCGCATGCCCGTTTCGACAAGCTGCTTGCCCAGGAGGAAGTGTGGATACGCAAAGGAGTGGAAGCACGTCGAACCCGCAACGAGGGGCGGGTGCGGCGGCTCGAAGCCCTGCGCCAGGCGCGAGCGGCGCGGCGCGAACGCATGGGGCAGGTGCGGCTTGCGCTCGATCGTGGCGAGAAAAGCGGAGATCTGGTGGCCGAGTTGATCGGGGTGAGCAAGGGCTATGACGATCGTGTGGTGGTGCGCGATTTTTCCACCCGTATCCTGCGTGGCGATCGGGTGGGGATCATGGGCCCCAATGGCGCGGGCAAAACCACCTTGCTCAAGCTGATCCTGGGGGAACTGGATGCCGAGGCGGGCCGCATCCATCGCGGCGTGCGTTTGACCGTGGCTTATTTCGACCAGTTGCGCGCCCAGCTCGATCCTGAATTACCGCTGACCGAGGTCATCAGCCCAGGCTCGGATTTTGTCGACATCGGCGGCGAACGCAAGCATGTCATCGGTTATCTGGAAGATTTCCTGTTCGCGCCGCAGCGCGCGCGTTCGCCGGTCAAATCGCTCTCCGGCGGCGAGCGCAATCGCCTTTTGCTCGCGCGGCTGTTCGCCCGCCCAGCCAACGTGCTGGTACTCGACGAACCAACCAATGATCTCGACATAGAAACCCTCGATCTGCTCGAGGAATTGCTCGCTCGTTATGACGGCACCTTGTTCCTGGTCAGCCATGATCGTGCGTTTCTCGATCATGTCGTCACCCAGGTGATCGCGGCGGAAGGCGATGGGCGTTGGGAGGAATACAACGGCGGCTATGAAGAATGGCAGCGCGTCCAGCGCGCGCGCGAAGATGCGAGGAAAGCCGCCCCCAAGCCGACAACGTCCGCCAATACCTTGACCAAATCCGCTGGCGCGCCTCAACGCAATGGCAAACTGGGCTTCAACGAAAGGCGTGAACTCGACGCTTTGCCCGACCGCATTGCCGCGCTCGAAGCCGAAGAGGGCGCGATTCAGCAACGTTTGGGCGACCCCGCGCTTTATCAGCGCGCGCCGCAAGAGGTCGCCAGCCTGAGCGCCAGGCTGGAGGCAATCGGCAAGGAAATCAGCGCGGCAATGGCGCGTTGGGAGGAACTGGAATGTCGGGCGGGGTGATGCGAGTTTTGGCATCGCCTTTTCCCTGCGTCTAATCTAAAAGTGAAGGAAACTTGCGCGCTTTCCCCTCTGGAAAAGCTGCGGTGTCACGCCCCGTGACTACGCCTTGATCAGCCGTTGGCGCTCGATTTGTGCCCAGCCCGGCGAGCGTTCGATGAGTCTGGTGGCTGCGGCGATGCAGGCGGCGCGGGGGGCTGCGTCGAGCGCGTCGAGCCAGCGCCGGGGCAATGCCGCCTGGCCCGCAAGCGCGCCAAGCATCATTCCCGCAATGGCGGCGGTCGTGTCCGCGTCGCCGCCGCGATTGACGATGTCGATGATTGCGCCCTCGAAAGCAGGAAACGCTGCCATGCCCTGAAAAACAACCCGCATGGTATCGACAATGTAAGCACTCGGGTTATCGACGCGACGGCCATGGAATTCGAACAGCGGGTGTTCGATGGCAAGTTGCCGCGCCCGTTCCATCAGGGCCGCCTGTCCGCCGCCGCGCAGCGCGATCTGCACCATGTCGATCACGCACAGGGTGGCGGCATCGGTGAGCGGGTTGTTGTGGGTCACGCGCGCCTGGGCGAGCGTGGCGGAAACAATCGAATCAGGGGCGCCGCCGAAAAGCGCGAGCGCCACAGGAAGACAACGCATGGTCGCTCCGTTGCCAGCGTCGTCCGATGGCACGGTGATCGCGCTGCCCGACAAGCGCCAGCGCACAATGCCCCGACGCACGGTGTGGCCGATGTCGACTGGTTTGCCGCGCATCCAGGTATCGAAGGCGCGCGCACAGGTTTCGGCGTCTGGTATTTCGATGTCTTGACCATCGCCCCGAGCGCCTCCCGCGTGTTCCAGCCACGCATCCGCCAGCGCCAGGGTCATGGTCGTATCGTCGGTTACGCCGCCGGGTTTGAGCCTCAGCCAGCCGCCGCCACGAATGCGGTCATGTACGCCATACTGCGCCTGGATTTCCCTCGGCGTCATGAATTCGACCGTCGCGCCGAGCGCATCGCCGATGGATAGCCCCAGCATCGCGCCGCAAGCCCGGTCACGCAATACTTGCGCGCTGACGTCGAGCCGAAAATCGCCGTTGTCATTCACCTCATTCTCCCCTTGTTCCTCGTCCCCCATTCACCTTGAGCGCTCCACGGCGCGAGTCAGTTTGCCACTTTCCCAAGGGTTGATGGCGATCAATCCTATGGTACTTTGGATCGCACATTCCCATGGTGGTGGGCCATCCTGTCCTCGAGGACGACGAATACATCCGTAACGGTGTGGCCGAGATCTTCATGGCGGTCGAACCGTCGAACCCCTTGCGGGCCAACGCACGGTCAAGATCACGGAACGGCGTACCCGTCTGGGGAACACCGCCGACTAGCGTGCCGTGTACCACGGAGAATGGTTCATCCCCCGACGCGTGGGGAAATCGGACTGTCACCGGAATGGTTATCGGAGACCGGCGGTTCATCCCCGCTCGCGTGGGGAAATCGTTTGCCATGCGAAAAGGCTCAAGAGGAACTGCGGTTCATCCCCACCCGCGTGGGGAACTCGAGAGCGGCGCGATGACCATCAAACGCTCCACCGGTTCATCCCCACCCACGTGGGGAACTCGGCTCGGGCCGTCGTATCCTTGATCTCGCTGCCGGTTCATCCCCACCCGCGTGGGGAACTCACTTCCTCCATCTCCATGAAAAACCACGGAAATTTCGGAGGGTTCGATTCTACCAACCCAAACGCATGCCAAACAAATCAAATTGTCAA
>JAITCV010000174.1 GCA_031282905.1 Azoarcus sp.
AGGATGTCGAGCGGCATCACCGCCTCGTAATTTTCCACCGGCACGATGGCGCGCGGACTGCCGTTGGTGGTGGTGGTGAAAGGGAATTTCTTCTTGCGGCTGAGGGCGGAGGCAAAGAGATTCAACACCGAATGCTTGTCCGCCCCAGCGCGTAAGAAGTGCAGCATTTCCCGCTCGCGGCCTTCCTTCAGGCAGGAAACCTGCGCATGGTAACGCCCGAGAAAGGCAAAATCGCCGCTGGCCGCGCGCCCGCCGAAAACAGAGCCGGAAATCACGCGGTTCTCGCCGGGCAGGAGTTCGCCCGCGGTGAGTTCATCCAGACTCGCCCCCAGCCGAGTGCGCACCAGGCGCGGATTTCTGACCACCGGCCCGGCGAGCGACACCACCCGCTCCACCCACAGGCGCCCGGTGGCAAAGAGCTTGCCGATGGCGATCACGTCCTGGTAGCCGATATGCCAAACCGTCTTGTGCGCGCTGACCGGATCGAGAAAGTGGATATGCGTTCCCGGCAAACCCGCCGGATGCGGCCCGGCAAAGCGTTCGAAGCGCGTCTTGGGCAACACGCCTTCGCCGGGAATCTGGCTCTTTTCCGCCACGCAGAGAAAGACCGTATTCGTCAGCCGCGAGAGAATCTTGACGCCGCGCAGAAAGTCGTCCGCGTATTCCGCGATGACGACTGCCGGGTCCGCCGCCAGCGGATGCGTGTCGATCGCGGTGACGAAAATCGCCGCCGGCGTGGCATCGACCGCGGGCGTCTTGCTGAAAGGCCGGGTGCGCAAGGCCGTCCACAGGCCAGACTGTTGCAGGATATCCCGCAGCCTGGCGGCATCGAGCGCCGCGAGTTCCGCATCCGTGTATTGGGCGAAGCTCACCGCCTCGTCGCCGTCCAACTCGATCACGACCGACTGGAACACCCGCTTTTCGCCCCGATGGATGGCGCTCACCGTTCCCGCGCCGGGTGAGGTGAAATGCACTCCAGGCGTTTTCTTGTCGGAAAACAGCGCCTGCCCAAGCTTGACCCGGTCGCCGACCTGTACCGCCACTGTCGGCTTCATGCCGTGGTAGTCGAAACCGATCAGCGCCACGTGCTTCACTGGCCGACCCGCCTCGATGCGCTGCGCGGGCGCGCCGGTGATGGGCAGGTCGAGCCCGCGTTTGATTCGTATCATGCCTTCCGTCCCGTTTTCCATGAACACCACGTAAAAACAAACCCGGCGATTATATGGGCATTACGCCTCGATGTTGAAAGACATTTCTCATGCGCGAAAAGCGCGGAGTGCACGCGCAACAGCGTTCCATCGTCTGGCTCGATCGGCCGGTTTATGATGAATGGTATGCCTCGTCCGATCAGCGCCGCCAGAACGTTGGCGTGAGAACGACGAGCAGGGTGAAGATTTCCAGCCGGCCCAGGATCATGGTGAAGGAGAGCACGGCGAGCTGGAAGTCGTTCAGTATCCGGAAACTGGTGGCGATCGCGCCGAGCGCGGGGCCGGTGTTGTCGAGGCAGGTGACCACGGCGGAAAAGGCGGTGACGAGATCCAGGCCGCTGGCCGACAGCAGCAAAGTGAGGGTGACGATGCTGACCATGTACATGAAGCTGAAACCAAGCACGGCATGGAGCACGTCTTCCCCCACCGGCTGGCCGGATATCTGTACCGGGCGTACGGCGTTGGGATGGAGGGAACGGATGAATTCGCGCAATACCTGTTTGTACAGGATGATCGCGCGCATCATCTTGATGCCGCCGCCGGTCGAGCCGGAACAAGCCACGAAACTGCCGAGGAAAAGCATCCACACCTGGGCGAACATCGGCCATTGCGTGTAGTCGGTGGTGACGAGTCCGAGCGAAGTCGACATCGAGACCACATGGAAACCGGCATGACGCAGGATGGCGAAGATGTTCTCGTCGATGCCGGAATACGCCAGATAGATGGTCAGCATGACGATGCTGAACGCGAGGACGCCGAAAAAGAACGGAATTTCCGGATCGCGCAGGTAAGGCGTGGGCGAACGCCGCGAAAACGCGAGGTAATGCGTGGCGAAATTCAGCGCCGACGCGAGCGCGAAGAATACCGTCACGGCTTCGACAAGTCCGCTGTCGTACCAGGCGAGCGAAGCGTCATGGTTGGAGAATCCGCCCAGCCCCATGGTCGAGAAGGCCATGATCAGCGCATCCCAGCCGTCGAGTCCGGCCAGCCAGAGCGCCACGCCACAGGCGAAGGTGAGCAGGCTGTAGGTGACCCACAGCCCCTTGGCGGTTTCGGCGATGCGCGGGGTGAGGCTGCTTTCCTTCATCGGCGTGGGGACTTCGACCTTGAAAAGCTGGCGGCCACCGATGCCCAGCAGCGGCAGGATCGCCACCACCAGGACGATGACGCCCATGCCGCCGGTCCAGTGCAGGAAGGTGCGCCACAGGTTGATCGAGATCGGCAGTCCGTCGATGCCGGTGAGGGTGGTGGCGCCGGTGGCGGTGAGTCCGGAGGTGGCCTCGAAGTACGCTTCGATGGCCCCGAGTTCGGGCAAATGGCTCGATAGCGGCAGGGCGCCGAATACCGGCAGGATCACCCAGGTGGCCGCGACCAGGAAGAAACCGTCATGCACCCGCAGGTCGCGGCGATGACGCCGGGTACCGGCGAACAGCGCCATCCCGCTGGCAAAGGTGACGAGGAAAGCTAGGCCATGGGCGTTGGCGGCGCCGTCGTCCAGATATTGCGACACGGTGAGCGGCAGCAGCATCAGCACGCCGAAAATGGCGATGATAATGCCGAGAGCATTGAGCGGCGCGGCGTAGGCGCGAAACAGGAAGCGAAACATCAAAGAAAGGTGAACCCGACCTGGAACAGCTTTTCGACTTTGTTTACCAGATTCTTGCGCGGGCAGAATACGATGACATGGTCTTCGTTCTCGATGACTGTGTCGTGGTGTGGAATGAGCACCTTGTGGTATTGGGACGCCTCGCCGGAGACCTTGCGCACAATGGCGTTGATGGTGACGTTTTCGGGGAGGCGGATTTCGTCGATGGCGCGGCCGACGATCCGGGAATTGCCATGCTTGCCATGGGCGATGATTTCGAGCGCCTCCGCCGCGCCGTGGCGCAGGCTGTGTACGGCGGCGACATCGCCGCGCCGCACATGGGCGAGCAGCACGCCGATCGTGGCCTGCGCGGGCGAGATGACGATGTCGATGGGGCCGCCTTCGACGAGGCCGACGTAGCTCTTGCGGTTGATCAGCGCCAGGGTGTGGCGCGCGCCCATGCGCTTGGCAAGCGTCGCCGACATGATGTTGTCTTCTTCGTCGTTGGTGAGCGCGACAAAGAGGTCGGTTTCGTCGATGCCTTCGTTTTCGAGCAGTTTTTCATCGGTGGTATTGCCGTGCAACACCAGGGTTCGACGCAGGCTGGTGGCGAGCTTCTCGGCGCGGCGGACATCGACTTCGATGATCTTGACATTGAAGCCATTGCCGAGCGAGGCGGCCAGGCGCAGGCCGATGTTGCCGCCGCCGGCGATCATGATCCGGCGCATCGGCTGGGAGACGCCGCGCAGCCCTTGCATCACCGCGCGGATATGCGGGGTCGCGGCGAGACAGAACACTTCATCACCCGGCACGATCACCGTGTCGCCCATCGGCATGATGGGATTGCCGTTGCGGTAGATCGCCGCGATGTGCGCGTCGACGTCCGGCAGGTGGGCGCGCAGGGCGGCCAGCGGCGCGCCCACCAGCGGACAGCCGTCGCGCGCGATGACGCTGGTGAGGTTCACCAGGCCGTTGGCGAAATCGAGCACCTGGAGCGCCTCGGGAAAATCGATCAGGCGGCGGATGTAATCGGTGACGATCTGTTCCGGGCAAATGGCGAAATCCACCGCGAAGTTGGCGGTGTTGAGCAGTTCGGGGTGATCGATGTAATCGGTCGAACGCAGGCGGGCGATGCGGGTGGGCAGGTTGAACAGGGTCTTGGCGGTCTTGCAGGCGCACAGGTTGGTCTGGTCGGACTGGGTGACCGCGATCAACATATCGGCGTTTTCCGCGCCGGCTTCGCGCAGGGCCGAAGGCGAGGCGGCATTGCCGCAGACGGTGCGCACTTCGAAGCGGGCGCGCAGTTCGGCGAGGCTGGCGGCGTCGGTGTCGACAAGGGTGATGTCGTTGGCCTCGGAAACCAGGCTCTCCGCGACGGAAGCGCCGACCTGTCCGGCCCCCAGGATGATGATGTTCAATGG
>JAITCV010000181.1 GCA_031282905.1 Azoarcus sp.
GCCTTTGTCGTCGCCGGGGCCACCCGCGCCGACCTGCTCAATGACCTGCGTATCGCGGTCGAAAAGGGCATCGAGCGCGGTGCCACGCTTGAGCAATTCCGCCGCGATTTCAAGGCCATCGTCAAGCGCCGCGGCTGGACCGGCTGGACCGGCGAAGGCAGCCCGGATGGTATCGCCTGGCGCACGCGCGTCATCTGGCAAACCAATTTGCGCACCAGCTTTGCCGCCGGGCGTTATGCGCAACTCACCGATGCGGACGTGCGCGCCGCGCTGCCGTATTGGAAATATATTCACAGTGATTTGGCGGTCCATCCACGTCCGATTCACAAACGCTGGGGCGACAGCGGCCTGACTTTACCCGTTGATCATCCATTCTGGCAGACGAATTTTCCGCCCAACGGCTACGGCTGCGGCTGCCGCGTGGTCGGCGTGCCCGCCCCGGGCCCCGACGATGCCACCGAGCCACCCGAAGGCTGGGACACGGTCGACGAGGAAACCGGCACGCTACCAGGCGTCGACAAAGGCTGGGCCTACGCGCCCGGCTCCGGAACGGATATGACGTTCCAGGAGATGATCGACAAGAAGTTGATCACCTATCCACCTGCCATTGCTGAAGCCTTGATGGCCGAAATCGGGCCTTATCTTGAGCGGCTCACACCGCCCGCGCCCGTAGCCGCCGCGTGGGACAGCGCCACCCCGGCAGGCAAATGGCATGACGCCGCCTTCAGCCTTGCGCCGGCAGACATCCTGCGCACCATTGCGCGCATTGGCGATCCGAAAAGGCTGCTGCAAACCCCCGGCGTCACGGCGGAATGCGCTCGACATGTGCATATCGACATGGACGGCCACGACATCAAGTCGTTGCACGGGCAATCGGTGTGGCGGCATGAATACGGCCATCATGTCGATGGCAGCCTCTCCGCAACCAAAGGCTATTTCAGCGAAGAAGCCGCCTTCCTGGACGCGATGGACGCCGACAAGAAATTGCTGCTCGAAGGCGCAGCCGCTGGTCGCGCCGGGGCCAAGACCCAAGCCAGGCGCGCGGCGCTCGATGCCATTGAGATGCAAACCTATCAGGATTTCGTCACCGCGCCCGACCGCGCCGTCTGGCTGGTCGAACGCTACCAGCGCGCGGGCCTGGACTACGCTGCAACTGTGGAGGCGATGGAAAAGCATGCGATGTTTCCGTCGACGCTGTCGGGACTCGGTTTGGAAAACCGCTACCGCCGTATCGTGGTGGCATTCGAGCAACGCGATGCGCAGGCGTTGATGGATGCGATAACGGGTGGATTCAAGACACAGGAGTCGCGGGATGCCTTTAGGAAAGGCACGTTGGGCCATCTCTCTGACCTGTTTGGCAGCGTCACGCGCAACAAGGTATCGGGGTACTATAAGAGCGGTTGGGGGCACATGGATGCATACTATAGGAGCGCTGGATTCTTGGCCGGGACGGAAGCTTTTGCCAACCTGTTCGCCCTTTATGGGGAAGGTGGACTATTCTTCAGACAGGTGCTTGAGCAGATGTTTCCGGCTTTGGCCGGGGTGTTCAAAGGAGCAATGAAATGACATTGAACGAGGCATACGATGCCTACTATGCCAAGTTTCCAGAGGCTGGCCCGCCTGAGATCACTTGGTTTCCGGGACTTCCGGATGAGACCCAGCTTGAGATTCTCATGCAGGGCATCAACGGCAACACCCCGATCACGGGCAAGGTGGCCGAAAAGATCGAGCGCCGACTGTACCCGAGGCACTACGCCGACCCGCGTAATGTGCTGATATGACCCTCGACTAACCGCCAACTGGAGTATCGACATGAACTTCGCCCGTTACATCGATGATATCGACATGTATTTTAAGCAAGTGCGCGAGCAGGTGGATGCGGGCGACCCCGATCCCGTTATCCATCTCATGAGCATCGAATCCAGCGCCGCGCATGTGGAGTGCGCGGCCAAACTGCTGCAAAAGCATTGCAGCCGGGAAATAAAGAAGGCAATCAAGCGCGACCTGGCAATGAGGATGGCCGCGCGCGAAAGCGTATCAGCATGATCACCCTGCGCCTGGAGACCGGCCCCATCCTCAATGCGTTGGGCAGGCTGGAGACCCTATTGACCCCCGAGGGCATGAAAAAGCCGCTGATCCAGATCGGGGAGTACTTGGCCGAGAGTACCCGCCAGCGTTTCGTCACCAGCACGGGCCCGGACGGCAAGAAGTGGGTACCGAACTCGCAGGCAACCTATCTGTTATTTCTCGGCAACCGCAAGAGTGAAACGATCGCCAGCGGCGAAAACGCGGGCCGCATCAACCAACGCGGCGCGGCGCGCGCGGCCAACAAGCGCCCGTTGGTCGCCACCGGCAACCTCGCCGGGAGCATCGGCTGGCAACTGACCGCCAAGGGGGTCGCCATCGGCACCAACTGGGGCGACTGGAAGGGCGGGGCGGCGGTGCATCAATTCGGCACCGCGCGCGCGGGCCGCAATCACAAGGTCACCATCCCTGCGCGCCCGTTCCTGGGGCTGTCGGCCCAGGACGAGGTGGCCGTCCAAGGCATCATCGACCGGGCGTTCCAGGAGGCCCTCGGCTCCTAACCGCCCATCATTCAATTTTTCCCGCCGCCTCTATCCCAAACCCATAAAACCGCCCACCCTCGCAAAAAATCGCAAAAATTCGGGGAATTTGGGGCGGTCATTTATCACCGGAAGAAATCCAGTTCCGGGCGTTCCTGCACGGGCGAGTCTTGTTCGACCGCCTGCGCGAAATCCTCATCCACCGCCCCCTGGACAGCACTCAACCAAGCCCAGTCCTTGGCGACAGGCTCCAGGATCACGGCATCGCCGTGCTTGCGGATACGCACCTCGTCCGAAGTAAAACGGAAATCTTTCGGCAGACGAACCGCTTGCGAACGGCCTGACCAGAATATCTTGGCAATGTGCATGGAAGGCTCCTTGTTGGTATATCTTTTTGCAGTATATCGCAATCATGTCCGCGTAAGCGAAGTGACAACGGAGATAATTCCAGAGCCGATTTCCCGATCACGATCCCACCCCTGCGCGAGCGCGGCAACGACGTCATCGTGTTGGCCGACCACTTCGTCTCGCGTTTTTTGGCGGAGATGAACGCGCGCTCAACATGCGGATGCGGCGCTACAAACTCGATTACAAGACTTTCCGAAGGTAAAAGAAGCGTCAAAAAGTAAACCCCCTACTTTTTGACGCTTACTTACAAGCAAAAACATGCCAGTTCCCGCGCCACGGGCGGGAACGCGCGTGTTCGGGCGGCAAGCCAAGCGGGAAGAACGCGGATATGATGAAAAGATGAAAAACGGATCGGCGGGCATACGTGAAAAATCATCCGTGGTTCATTCCGGATGCCGGAAGATGCCCTATCAGCCTCGCTTTCAGACTCGCCGCCAGTCGGATGACTGCATCATCGGCTTCGGGAAAGACTTTCCGCAGGCAAACGAAGCCGTGGATCATGCCGGGCATGACGAAACGCTCGGCTTCCCCTCCTTCGGCCAGCACCCGGTCGACAAACGCCGCGCCTTCGTCGACGACCGGATCGCATTCCGCCGCAAGCAGGAAGACCGGCGGCAATCCCGCAAGGCTCGATGCGCACATCGGCGAAGCTCGCCAGTCGAAGGGGTTCGCTTGGTAATGGGCAAAAAACCATTCCAGGCTTTCACCATCGAGAAAATGACCGTGGCCATAGCGCTGACGTGAAGGCCGCACCGCGCCGATTTCGGTGCAGGGATAGATCAACAGCAACAGGCGTGGCGGCGGTTGGCCCGCGTCGCGCATCGCCAGCGTGGTGACGATTGCCAAGGTGCCGCCAGCACTGTCGCCACAGAGCGCGAGCCGTTGCGGGTCGATGCCATGTTTCGCGCCCTCGGCCTTCACCCATTCCAACGCGAGCCAGGCATCGTCGGGCGCGGCGGGAAAGGGATGCTCGGGCGCAAGCCGGTAGCCGACCGCAAGTACCGCGCAGGCGCCGAGATGGGCAAGCTGACGACAGAGCACGTCATGGCTGTCCAGATCGCCCACGCACCAGCCGCCGCCGTGGTAGAAGATGCACAGCGGCAGGCGCTCCCCCGCCACGCTTTGCGGGCGATAAAGACGCACGGGCATGCCATCACCGTCACCGCCGCGCGGAATGAAAAAATTCTCCACTGCGGCAAGCTCGGGGGCCGGTCCGCAAAAAGCACGTTGTAACTTCAGAAAAGAACGACGCGCCTGCTCGGGTGAGAATTCGTGAAACCGGGGTGCGCCCACCCGGTAAATCATGGAAAGCAGCCAGCGTGCCTGTTCAGTCAGCGCCATTCAAATCAGGAAACAGGAAAAAGACTTCGTCAAAAGCGAGGGCCGCGGGTCGGTGGCTTTTCCAGATCTCGCCATGATGAGTTCGAAATACGGTGCACATTGGTTTGTCAATTTGCTCTGATCCGGGAATCGTCTTTTTCAAGATAATGAACGACGATGCCTTGGATCATCCGCCGGGTTCATTCCGCCTTGCCCTTGCGATGTTCGACCCACAAGTAGCGCCAGACGAAACCGGGAAAGGCGAACACCAGGAACAGGCAGACGGTGATGGCGTAGAACTCCCACCCTTGGGGATAGACCATGCCATAAGCGCCCTTTTCAAGCACGGCGGCGGCGGCGCCGATCACGAAATAAAGCAGGGCCAGTTCCACGAGCCGCCAGCCGAGTGCTTTCTTTCCTCCCGGCGCGGCGCGGATGAACAACACACGCTCGAACAGGAAAGGCAGATTGGCGCCGACGAAAGCCAGCCCCAGCACCACCCAGGCCGCTGCTTCGCCCGCCATCAGAATGAACTGAGCATCGCGTGCTCGCACAAGGCCATGAGCGCCTGGGGCATGATGCCGAGCACGGCGACCGCCAGGCCATTGGCGGAGAGCATGAGCCGCAGGTCAACCGGCGCGCGCAATGGGCTGTTGTCGACCGGCTCGTCGAAATACATGAATTTCACTACTCGCAGGTAATAGAAGGCGCCAATCACCGACATCACCACCGCGACCCCCGCCAGCCAGTAATAACCGGCGGCGACCACGGCCTGGAGCACGGCGAGCTTGGCGAAGAAGCCGACGAAAAAGGGAATGCCCGCCATCGAGAACATCACGAACATCATCAGCGCGGCAAACCATGGGCTGCGCCGGTTCAGCCCCTTGAAATCATCGATCTGCCCGGCATCGAACCCCGCGCGCGACAGCAGCACGATCATGCCGAAGGCCGCGAGACTCATCAGCACATAGGCGACGGCATAGAACATCGCCGAACTGTAGGCATCGAGCGCGTGATGCGTATCGCCATCGACCACCCCGGCAAGCAGCCCCAGCAGCATGAAGCCCATGTGGGAGATGCCGGAATAGGCCAGCATGCGTTTCAGGTCGTGCTGGGCCAAGGCGGCGAGGTTGCCCAGGATGATCGAAGCGGCGGCGACGAACATCAGCATGCTTTGCCAATGTGCGGACAGGCCGAACAGTCCCCAGGCCAGCAGCCGCCAGGCCATGGCGAACGCAGCGAGTTTGGGCACGCTCGCCAGGATCAGCGTCACCGGCGTCGGCGCGCCTTGGTACACATCGGGCACCCACATGTGGAAGGGCACGACGCCCAGCTTGAACGATACCCCGGCGACGATGAAGACGAGACCGAAGAGCAGCACGGGAACATTGGCCGCCTGCATTTTCACCGCGCTTGCCACCCCCAGCAGTTCCAGGGTGCCGGTCGCACCGTAGAGCATCGACATGCCATAGAGCAGCAGACCGGAAGCGAGCGCGCCGAGGATGAAATATTTCATCCCGGCTTCGGTGGAACGCGCCGAATCACGGTCGAAGGCCACCAGCGCGTAGAGCGCGAGCGACATCATCTCCAGGCCGATATAGAGGGTGAGCATGTGGTTGGAGGTGATCATCACCATCATGCCGAGCGTCATCAACAGCGCGAGCAGGTAATACTCGGGGCGGTCGAGTTTGCGATCGGCGAGATAGGAACGCCCATAGAGCAGGGCGACGATCATCGAGGAATAGACCATCAGCTTGAGCAGGCCCCCCAGCAGATCGCTCACGAACATGTGGCCGAAGGTGACGCTGGGCTGGGTATCGAGGGTCGAGAGGGTGATGAAGATCGCCGCAATCAGGGAAAACTGGGCGAGCATGTAGGCCAGGTCGCGGGCGACGCGCCGGGCGAAGGCCGTTGCCAGCATGAGCACCAGCACCATGACCGCGATGAAAATCTCGGCGGAAGCCTGGTAAAGATCGGGTACCACGAAGTTCATATTCTGACCTGTCCGTTGTCGGGCCGCGCCCGCTTTAGAGCTTGCCCGCGGTGACGTGCCGTAGAAGTTCATTTACCGAGGCATGCATCACTTCGGTAAAGGGGAAGGGATAAAGCCCCATCGCCAGTACGCAGAACGCGAGGGCGGCAAGGAAAAGAAACTCGCGCGCGTCGAGGTCGACGAGCTGGGCGACGTGGTCGTTGGCTACCGCGCCAAACACCACTTGCTTGTACATCCACAGGGTGTAGGCCGCGCCGAGGATCAGCGTGGTCGCGGCCAGGAAGGCTACCCAGAAGTTGTATTGCACCGCGCCGAGGATAACGGTGAATTCACCGACGAAACCGGAGGTCGCGGGCAAACCGGCATTGGCCATGGCGAACAGCATGAAGAAGGCGGCGAATTTCGGCATGGTTTTCACCACGCCGCCGTAGTCGGCGATCTGGCGCGAGTGCATGCGGTCGTAGAGCACGCCGATGCACAAGAACATCGCGGCGGAGACGAAGCCATGCGAGATCATCTGGATGAGCGCGCCTTCGATGCCAAACAGGTTGAACATGAAGAATCCCAGAGTGACGAAGCCCATGTGCGAGATCGACGAATAGGCCACCAGTTTCTTCATGTCGGCCTGCACCAGGGCGACCAGGCCGATATAGACCACCGCGATCAGCGACAACGCGATCACCAGTGGCGCGTATTCGACCGCGGCATTGGGCACGATGGGCAGCGAGAAGCGCAGGAAGCCATAGGCGCCGAGCTTGAGCGCGATCGCCGCCAGCACCACCGAGCCGCCGGTCGGCGCTTCGACGTGGGCATCGGGCAGCCAGGTGTGCACCGGCCACATCGGCACCTTGACCCCGAAGGCGATGAGGAAGGCGAAGAAGATCAGCGATTGCGCGCCCATGCCAAGCGGCAGGCGGTGCCAATCGAGAATGTTGAAACTGCCCGACACACTGTAGAGATAAAGCAGGGCCAGCAGCATCAGCAAGGAGCCCGCCAGCGTAAACAGGAAGAATTTGATTGCCGCATGCACCCGGTTGGGACCGCCCCAGATGCCGATGATGAGATAGAGCGGGATCAGCGAAGCTTCGAAGAAAACGTAGAACAACACGCCGTCGAGCGCGGCGAAGATGCCGTTCATCAACCCCGACATGATGAGAAAGGCCGCCATGTATTGCGCGACCCGATCGCGGATCACCTGCCAGCCCGCGATTACCACGAAAATGGTGATGAAGGCGTTGAGCAGCACGAACCAGACCGACAGGCCATCAACCCCGAGGTAGTAATCGAATTTGAAATGGGAGGCCCAGACCCAGGAACGCGCTTCGGTAAACTGCATCGCGGCGGAAGCGACATCGAACCGGGTGTAGAGCGGAATGGTCACGGCAAAACCGAAGACCGCCGTTACCAGCGCCAGGGTGCGCGCCAGCGGCGCGTTACGGTCGGAGCCGGTGGCAAGCACCACCAGCCCGCCGATAATCGGCACCCAGATCGCCAGACTGAGGAAGGGAATGTCCGTCATCGTTGCTTTCCGTTCTATGCTTTCGTCGTTGTTAGGCCAACTTCATACCCGGGCGATCCAGAAGGTGAGCAGCACGAACACCCCGATGATCATGGTAAAGGCATATTGATAGAGGTGGCCGGTCTGGAACAGGCTCGATATCCGCGCCATCCAGCCCACGAACTTCGTCGTGCCGCCGACCACCAGACCGTCGATCAACCCTTGATCTCCGCCTTTCCACAGCCCGCGCCCAAGCAGGCGCGCGCCGCCAGCGAGGAAAATCTCGTTGAAGCGGTCGAAGTAGTACTTGTTCTCCAGCACCGTGACCAGCGGGCGCAGGGTACGCGCGATCGTGGCGGGAATATCGGGCCGCTTCAGATAGAAGAACCAGGCCAGCGCCACGCCTGCCAGCGCCAACCAGAATGGCGCGGTCACCAAGCCATGCAGCGCCATCCGGAACGCGCCATGGAAGGCTTCTTCCGCTTCCTTCAGCCCCACATGGCCGCCGACGAAAATCGCTTCCTTGAACCAGTCGCCGAAGAGCAGCGGTGCGATGGTGAAAAAACCGATCAAGACCGAGGGAATCGCCAGCAACACCAGCGGCACGGTCACCACCCACGGCGATTCGTGCGGCTTTTGCCCCGGCGCGAGGCCGTGGTGATGTTCACCGTGATCGTCATGAGCGCCATCATGGGGCTGGCCGAAACGTTCCCTGCCGTGGAAAACGAGGAAATACATGCGGAAGGAATAGAACGCGGTCACGAACACCCCCACGAGCACGCAGAAGAGCGCGTAGCCCGCGCCGGGGATGTTCGACGCATGGACCGCCTCGATGATCGAATCCTTGGAATAGAAGCCGGAAAAAAACGGCGTGCCGATCAGCGCCAGCGAGCCGATGAGCGAGGTGATCCAGGTGATTTTCATGTACTTCCACAGACCGCCCATGTTGCGCATGTCCTGGTCGTGATGCATGCCGATGATCACCGAGCCCGCGCCGAGGAAGAGCAGCGCCTTGAAGAAGGCGTGCGTCATCAGGTGGAACACCGCCGCCGAATAGGCCGACACGCCGAGCGCCACAGTCATGTAGCCCAGTTGCGAGAGCGTCGAATAGGCCACCACCCGTTTGATGTCGTTCTGCACGATGCCAAGAAAGCCCATGAAGAGCGCCGTGGTCGCGCCGATCACCAGTACGAAGGAGAGCGCGACGTCGGAGAGTTCGAAAAGCGGCGACATGCGCGCCACCATGAAGATGCCCGCCGTTACCATGGTCGCGGCGTGGATCAGGGCCGAAATCGGCGTCGGGCCTTCCATCGAATCGGGCAGCCAAACGTGCAGCGGCACTTGCGCCGATTTGCCCATCGCGCCGATGAAAAGGCAGATGCAGATCGCGGTCAGGAGCGGCCAGCCGGTAGCCGCCATCTCCTGCGAGGCCAGCGTCTGCGCGTGACCGAAGACTTCCCGGTAGTCGAGGCTGCCGGTATGGGCCACGATCAGCCCGATACCGAGCAGGAAGCCGAAATCGCCGACGCGATTGACGAGGAAGGCTTTCAGGTTGGCATGGATCGCCGTCGGGCGCTCGTACCAGAAACCGATCAGCAGATAGGAGACCAGGCCCACCGCTTCCCAGCCGAAGAAAAGCTGGAGGAAGTTGTTGGACATCACCAGCATCAGCATCGAAAAGGTAAAGAGCGAGATGTAACTGAAGAAGCGTTGGTAGCCGGGGTCGTCGGCCATGTAGCCGATGGTGTAGATATGCACCATCAGCGAGACGAAAGTGACCACCAGCATCATCATCACGGTCAATTGGTCGATCAGGAAACCGACCTCGAAATTCACGCCGCCCACCCGCATCCAGGTATAGAGCGCGCCGTTGAACGTGTTCCCGGCCTGCACGTCCTGGAAGATCAGGATCGAGGCGATGAAGGCGGCCAGCACGCCTGCGATGGCGACGAGATGCGCGCCCGTGCGTCCGACGAGTTTGCCGAACAGACCAGCGACGATCGCCCCGGCCAGCGGCGCGAGCGGCACGAGAAGGTAGAGCGTTTTCATATCCATGGTCGTCCCTTAACCTTTGAGGCTGTCCAGATCATCCACATGGATGGTGCGCATGTTGCGGAACATCGCCACCAGGATCGCCAACCCGATTGCCGATTCGGCAGCGGCCACGGTGAGGATGAAGAAGACGAAAACCTGGCCGGCGATATCGCCCATGTAGTGCGAGAACGCCAGGAAATTGATATTCACCGCGAGCAGCATCAGTTCGATCGCCATCAGCAGGACGATGAGATTCTTCCGGTTGAGGAAGATGCCGACCACGCCGATCGCAAACAGGATCGCACCCAGGATGAGATAGTGGGAAAGCGAAAGCATTTTTCAGTGACTCCCCGCGTTCATTGCCCGACCACCTTGTCCGCCCCGCTTGCGGCGGTCGGGTCCGGTTCTTCCTTTTCCGCCGCCATCTTCACCAGTTCCACCCGCCCTTCGCGGTGGGCGGCAAGCTGCGTATTGGGATCGATGTACTTGCTCGCCCGGCGTTTGCGCAAGGTAAGCGATACCGCCGCCACCATCGCGACCAGCAGCACGAACGCGGCGAGTTCAAATGGATAGGCATATTCGGTGTAGAGCACCTTGCCCAGTTCCCGGGTATTGCTGTGGCTGGCCGCCACCGCCTCCGGCGCGGGCATGGCGTCCAGGCCGAAATACGGCCCGCCCAACACCAGGATCATCTCGAAGGCGAGCAATACGCCAAGCACCGCTCCGACCGGCAAATATGACCAGAAGCCTTCGCGCAGACGGGCGAAATCGATGTCGAGCATCATCACCACGAACAGGAACAGCACCATCACCGCGCCGACATAGACCATGACCAGTGAAATGGCGAGGAATTCGGCGGACAACAACAGCCAGATCCCGCCCGCGTTGAAGAAGGCGAGCACGAGGTAGAGCACCGCGTGGATGGGGTGACGCGCGAGGACGACCCCCAGCGCGGCCAGCACCAGGATGGTCGACAGGAAATAGAAAACGACGGTCTGGAATTCCATCACTCGTATGCGGGCGCGCCCGCCCTCTCCTTAGCGATATTTTGCATCCGCGGCCTTGTCGGCCGCGATCTGCGTTTCGTAGCGATCACCGATCGCGAGCAGCATCTGCTTGGTATAGAGCAGATCGCCGCGCGCCTCGCCGTGGTATTCGAATATCCGCGTCTCGACGATGGCTTCCACTGGACAGGCTTCCTCGCAGAAACCGCAGAAGATGCATTTGGTGAGATCGATGTCGTAGCGCGTGGTGCGCCGCGAACCGTCATCGCGCGGCGCGGCCTCGATAGAGATTGCCATTGCCGGGCAAACCGCCTCGCACAGCTTGCAGGCGATGCAGCGTTCCTCGCCGTTCGGATAGCGGCGCAGCGCGTGCAAGCCGCGAAAACGCGAACTGAGCGGCGTTTTTTCCTCGGGATACTGGACGGTGATCTTGCGGGAAAAAAGATGACGTCCCGTCACCCTCAAACCCTTGACCAGTTCCCAGAGAAACAGGCTGAAAATCGAATCCCTTGCGCCCATGTCTATTCCTTCATTTCCAGATCGACCACGGAGACATCATCCATACCGTCACCACGAAGAGCCATATCAAGGTGAGCGGAATGAACACCTTCCAGCCCAGGCGCATGATGTGGTCGTAACGAAACCGCGGGAAGGTGGCGCGCGCCCACAGGAACACGAACAGGAAAAACGCCGTTTTCAACGCCAGCCAATGGAAGCCATCGGGCAGGAAACCCACCGGCGACAGCCACCCGCCCAGAAAGAGCAGCGCGGTCATGATCGAGACCAGGATCATGTTGGCGTATTCGGCGAGGAAGAACAACGCGAAGGTCATGCCCGAATATTCGACCATGTGTCCGGCGACGATCTCGGCCTCGCCCTCGACCACGTCGAACGGGGCGCGGTTGGTTTCGGCGATGCCCGAGATCAGGTAGACGAGGAACATCGGCAGCAGCGGCAGCCAGTTCCATGACAGGAAACCGAGGCCGTGCGCGGCCCCCCAGCCCTTGTCCTGGCTGATGACGATATCCGTGAGGTTGAGACTGGAGGAAATCAGCAGCACGCAGATCAACGCGAAACCCAGCGAAACTTCATAGGACACCATCTGCGCCGAGGCGCGCATCGCGCCGAGGAAGGCGTATTTCGAATTCGACGCCCAGCCGGCGATGATCACGCCATAGACTTCGATCGAGGTGATCGCCAGCAGGTAAAGCAGGCCGGCATTGACGTTGGCGATGACCACGCCGTCGTCGAACGGAATCACCGCCCACGCCGCCAACGACGGCGCGATCGCCAGGATCGGCCCGAGGATATAAAGCCCCTTGTTCGATTTGCCGGGAACGATCACTTCCTTGAACAGCAGCTTCAACGCGTCGGCAATCGGCTGGAGCAGGCCGAGCGGCCCGACCCGATTGGGGCCGATGCGCTCCTGCATGAAGCCAATGATCTTGCGCTCAGCATAAGTCATGTAGGCTACGCAGATCATCAACGGCACCAGCAGCACCACGATCTTGACCAGCGACCACACCAGCGGCCACAGCGGTCCGAAAAAACCGGCAATCGATTGCAAAATCGCGTCCATCAAATTCGCTCCACGATCAATTCGCCAGTGAGCGGCCCAAGCGCCACCGTGTCCGGATGCGCGGCGGCCACGCGCGCACAACCGTGCGCGACCGTTTCATCGACCACCAGTTGCAATTCAACCCCGGCAACGCCAGCGTCCGCCCCCTTTACCCGCACGGTTTCCCCGGCCTTCAAGCCCAGACTATCCAGCGTGTTTCTCGACAGACGAAGCACCGGCGCGGCCGCATCGGCGGTTTTTTGCAAGGCCGGCGCGTGCCGCACCAAGGGGTCGGCAAAATGGATCGGAATGTCGGCCACCCGTTGCAGGACGCCCGGAACGGGCGTGGCCGAAAAGGAACGCGGCGTGGACGGCGGCACATCGCCAATCACGTTGTTGAGCCGCGCGCGGAAATCGCCGCCGAGCACCTCTTCGCACACCGCTTGCGAACTTTCCTGCTCGAAACCGGCCAGTCCCAGCAGATTGCCCAGCACGCGCAACACTTTCCAGCCCGGACGAACCTCGCCCGGCGCAACGGCAACCGCGTTGAAACTCTGTGCCCGTCCCTCGCAATTGACATAGGTGCCCGAGGTCTCGGTAAAGGGAGCCAGCGGCAGCAGCACATCGGCCACTTCGCGCAGCGCGGGCGAGGCAAAGGTGGCCAGCGCCACCACCCGCTGCGCCTGGGCCAGCGCCGCCATGGCGGCGACGCCGTCGGCGCAATCGAGATCGGGCTCGACCCCCAGCAACACATACGCCTTGCGCGGCGCGGTAATCATCGTCCAGGCATTCAAGCCCTGGGCGCCCGGCAGGGCGTGCGCCAAGTAGAGGCCGACACTGTTGGCCGCCTCGCCGATGAAGCCCAGCCGCCCGCCCGCCTGCCCTTCACCCGCCAAGCGCGCGATTTCCTGCGCCCACAAATGCAATTCGGCGGCCTGGGCATGCTGTACAGCGAGATTTCCCAACCACACCGCGACTTTCTCGCCCGAGGCAAGGCTGCGGGCAATGGCACGGACATCCTCGGTCAACGCGTCCTTGTCCGGCAGGCGCGCCGCCAGGGTTTCGGAAATCGCCTTGCCGCTTTCTTCGGCCAGCGCGGCGGCGACGGCGGCCAAGGTCGCCACCATGGCGGATGGCGCGACCAGCGCGCGCGCGGTGATCGGAATCAGCCAATCTTCGCCGCTGGGGCCGATCGCGCTGACCTGCAAGCCATGGCGATGCGCCGAATGACGCACCTTCTGGGCGAGCAGCGGCGCATCCTTGCGCAGGAAACTGCCGATCACCAGCAGCCGGTCGAGATGGTCGTGAATGTCGGCCACCGCCATGCCCAGCCAGGGCGCGCCCGCCCGCAGCGCGTCAGCGCGGAAATCGCGCTGACGCAGGCGGGCGTCGATGTTCTCCGACCCCAAGCCGCGCACGAGCTTTTGCAACAGATGGAGTTCCTCGACGGTGGCATGCGGCGAAGCCAGCGCGCCCAGCGCCGCCGCGCCGTGGTCCTGGATGACATCCCTGAGACATCCGGCGGCCAGCGCCAGCGCGGCCTGCCAGGACACCGGCTGCCAGGTATCGTCCCGGCGGATCATCGGCTGGGTCAGGCGCTCGCCGCTGGACAGGGCCTCATAGGAAAAACGATCCTTGTCCGAAATCCAGCACTCGTTGAGTTCCTCGTTGGCGAACGGTAGCACGCGCTTGACCACGTCATGTTTGGTCTGGACGATGAGGTTGGCGCCGAACGCGTCATGCGGGCTGACCGAACGGCGGCGCGACAATTCCCAAGCGCGGGCGCTGAAACGAAAGGGTTTGGAAGTCAGCGCGCCAACCGGGCAAAGATCGATGATGTTGCCCGAGAGTTCGGAATCGATCGTGCGCTCGACGAACGACATGATCTCGGCGCGTTCGCCCCGAAAAGCCTGGCCCAGTTCCATCAGACCGCCGATCTCGGTGGTAAACCGCACGCAGCGGGTGCAATTGATGCAGCGCGTCGCGTCGGAGGCCACCAGCGGGCCGAAATTCTTGTTGAAGACAACGCGCTTTTCCTCGGCATAACGCGATTGCGCGCCCCCATAGCCGACCGACAAATCCTGCAACTGGCATTCGCCGCCCTGATCGCAGATCGGGCAGTCGAGCGGGTGATTGATGAGCAGGAATTCCATCACCCCTTGCTGCGCCTTCACCGCCGCTTCGGAGCGCGTCCATACCTTCATGCCGTCGGTCACCGGCGTCGCGCACGCGGGCAAGGGCTTGGGCGCTTTTTCGACCTGCACCAGACACATCCGGCAACTGGCGGCGATCGAGAGTTTCTTGTGGTAGCAGAAATGGGGAATGTAGACCCCCGCCACCGCCGCCGCATCCATCACGGTGCTGCCGCCCGGCACCCGCACCGCCTTACCGTCGATTTCGATCTCTAGCATGAGGGGCTCACGTAGATTTGGCTGCCTGCGTCCTGCACACCGCGCGGAACCAGACATTGCTTGTGTTCAATGTGATAAGCGAACTCATCGCCGAAATGCTTGACGAAACCCTGCACCGGCATTGCCGCCGCGTCGCCGAGCGCGCAGATGGTGCGCCCCATGATGTTGCCGGCCACCGATTTCAGCAGGTCGACATCACCCGGCCGCCCGAGACCGTGTTCGATGCGGTGCACCACGCGGTAAAGCCAGCCCGTGCCCTCGCGGCAGGGCGTGCACTGACCACAGGATTCCTCATGATAGAAATACGACAGCCGCTCCAGCGCCTTCACCATGCAGGTGGATTCATCCATCACGATCACCGCGCCCGAACCGAGCATCGACCCAGCCTTGCTGATCGCGTCATAGTCCAACGTGCAATCCATGATGATGTTCGCGGGCAACACCGGAGACGACGAACCGCCGGGAATCACCGCTTTCAGCTTGCGCCCGCCGCGTATGCCGCCGGCGAGTTCGAGCAGTTCCGCGAACGGCGTGCCCAGGTTGAGTTCATAGTTGCCCGGACGATTGACATGGCCCGAGATCGAAAAGATCTTGGTGCCGCCATTGTTGGGCTTGCCCAGATTGAGAAAAGCCTCGCCGCCCATGCCCAGGATGAAGGGCACTGAAGCGAAGGTCTCGGTATTGTTGATCGTGGTCGGTTTGCCGTAGATGCCGAACGAGGCCGGAAAGGGCGGCTTGAACCGCGGCTGCCCCTTTTTGCCTTCGATCGATTCCAGCAGCGCGGTTTCCTCGCCGCAGATATAGGCGCCGTAGCCGTGGTGGGCGAAAAGTTCGAAGGAAAAATCGCTGCCGAGGATATTCCGCCCGAGCAGTCCCGCCGCGCGCGCTTCGGCGAGCGCCTCCTCGAAACGCCGGTAGATTTCGAAGATTTCGCCGTGGATGTAGTTGTAGCCGCGCGTGCACCCCATCGCCCACGCGCCGATGATCATGCCTTCGATGACCGCGTGTGGGTTGTAGCGCAGGATGTCCCGATCCTTGAAGGTACCCGGTTCGCCCTCGTCGGAATTACAGGCGAGGTATTTGTCGCCAGGAAAGGCGCGCGGCATGAATGACCATTTCAGCCCGGTCGGAAAGCCCGCGCCGCCGCGTCCGCGCAGGCCGGAAGCCTTGAGTTCGGCGATGATGGCGTCGGGCGGCGTCTTTTCGGCAACGATCTTCTTGAGCGCCGCGTAGCCGCCGCGCGCGACATAGTCCTGGAGCCGCCAGGTGCGGTCACCGTCGAGACCGGCAAGGATCAGTGCGTGCGCGCTCATTGTTTTTCCAGTTCGGCCAGTAGCTGGTCGATCCTCTCCTTGGTCATGAAGCTGCACATGCGATGGTTGTTGTGCAGCAGCACCGGCGCATCGCCGCAAGCCCCCATGCACTCGCCTTCCTTCAGGGTGAACTTGCCGTCGGGCGTGGTCTCGTCGAAGCCGATGCCCAGCTTCTTCTTCAGATATTCGGCGGCGTGCACGCCGCCCGAGAGCGCGCAGGGCAGATTGGTGCACACCGTGATCTTGTGGCGTCCGACCGGCGCGAGATCATACATGTTGTAGAAGCTCGCCACTTCCCAGGCGGCGATCGGCGCCATGCCGAGGTAATTGGCGACGAACTCGATGGTCTCCGGCGACAGCCAGCCGAGTTCCCGCTGCGCCAGCGCAAGACAGGCCATGACGGCGGAACGCTGCTCCCCCGCCGGATACTTGGCGATCTCGCGGTCGAATTCTTGCAGGGTTTCGGGCGTCAATATCATGGGGCGGGCAGACGGCTCATTTGGAATGATGAATGGAGAAGATGGCGAAATTGCGCTGGTTTATAGCATAACTTCGAGACATAACCACGCGCGCCGCCGACGATAGCCGATTTCCGGGAAGACTTTTGCACGAGGCTTGCGGACCGCAAGGCCGCCAGCAGGAAGAAAAGACGCCCGGCGCGCATCTCGGACTGTCTCCAGATACGTTCTTGCGCATGGAAATACCGGCCGTCGTCATGGTATTTACCTATCGACGTCGCCGAAAACCAGATCCATCGTGCCGATGATCGCCACCACATCGGCGATCATGTGCCCGCGCGAGAGTTCGTCCATTGCCGCGAGGTGGGCGAAGCCCGGCGAACGCAATTTGATTCGGTACGGTTTGTTGGCCCCATCCGAAATCGCATAGACGCCGAATTCGCCCTTGGGATGTTCGATGGCGGCATAGACTTCGCCTGCCGGGACATGGATACCCTCGGAGAAGAGCTTGAAATGATGGATCAACTCTTCCATGTTTTCCTTCATCTTCTCGCGCCTGGGCGGGGCAACCTTGTGGTTGTCGACGATGACCGGGCCGGGGTTCTGGCGCAGCCAGTCGATGCACTGGCGGACGATGCGGTTCGACTGGCGCATCTCTTCCATGCGGACGAGATAACGGTCGTAGCAGTCGCCGTTCTTGCCCACCGGAATGTCGAAATCGAGGCGATCGTAGACTTCGTAGGGCTGCTTCTTGCGCAGATCCCAGGCAATGCCCGAACCGCGCAGCATCGGCCCGGTAAAGCCCAGCGCCAACGCGCGCGCGGGCGAGACCACGCCGATGCCCACGGTGCGCTGCTTCCAGATGCGGTTTTCGGTGAGCAGGGTTTCGTACTCATCGCAGCACGTCGGAAAGCGCTCGGTGAAGTCTTCGAGATAATCGAGCAGAGAACCTTCGCGCGCCGCGTTGAGCGCCTTGACCGTCTGCTCGTTCTTGAAGCGGTTGACCTGGTACTTCGCCATGGTCTCGGGCAGGTCGCGGTAGACGCCGCCCGGGCGATAGTAGGCCGCATGCATGCGCGCGCCGCACACCGCCTCGTAGGCGTCCATCAGGTCTTCGCGCTCGCGGAAGGTGTAGAGGATCATCGTCATCGCGCCGATGTCGAACGCATGAGAACCGATGCTCATCAGGTGGTTGAGAATACGGGTGATCTCATCGAACATCACCCGGATGTATTGGGCGCGCTCCGGCGCCTCGATCCCGAGCAGCCGCTCCACCGCGAGGCAGTAAGCGTGCTCGTTGCACATCATCGAGCAATAATCGAGGCGATCCATGTAGGGCACGGACTGCAACCAGGTACGGGTCTCGGCCAGTTTCTCGGTACCGCGATGGAGGAGACCGATATGCGGATCGGCACGCTCGACCACTTCGCCGTCGAGTTCGAGCACCAAGCGCAACACCCCGTGCGCGGCGGGGTGCTGCGGGCCGAAATTGAGCGTGTAGTTGCGGATTTCAGCCATGACCGACCTTCCCGTAACTCGCCTCGCGCACGATGCGCGGCGTATTTTCGCGCGGCGCGACCGTCACCGGCTGATAAACCACCCGGCCGCTTTCTTCGTCGTAACGCATCTCGACATGGCCGGAAACCGGAAAATCCTTGCGCAATGGATGCCCCACGAAACCATAATCGGTCAGGATGCGGCGCAAATCGGGATGACCGGTATACATGATGCCGTAAAGATCGAAGACTTCACGCTCGAACCAATTGGCACTCGGCCACAATTCACACAGGGAATCCAGCACGGGAAAACCATCGTTCTCGGCAAACACCCGCAACCGCAAGCGCCAGTTGTGCCGGATCGAGGTCAGATGGGCCACCGACGCAAAACGTCTGCCCGTCCATCCGCCATTGCCATAGGTCGAATAATCGAGCCCGCTGACATCGATCAACTGTGCGAACCACAAATCGGCCGTGTCGCGCAGGATACAGGCCACGGCAAGATAATCCGCCGCCGCGACTTCTATCGTGATTTCGCCCCGATCCGTTGTCAGCGTGCGCAATCTGTCGCCCACATTCACTTGCAAGGCCTGGGAGAGGCGATCAAGTTTTGAACTCATGATTCTCCCGCCTCATTGGCGCGCGATGGTATTGGTGCGCCGGATCTTGTTCTGGAGCTGCATGATGCCGTAGAGCAGCGCCTCGGCGGTCGGCGGACAACCCGGCACATAGACATCGACCGGTACGATGCGATCGCAGCCGCGCACCACCGAATAGGAATAATGATAGTAGCCGCCGCCATTGGCACAGGAACCCATGGAAATCACCCAACGCGGCTCGGCCATCTGCTCATACACCTTGCGCAGCGCCGGCGCCATCTTGTTGGAGAGTGTCCCGGCCACGACCATCAGGTCGGACTGGCGCGGACTGGGGCGGAAAATGATGCCGAAACGGTCCAGGTCATAACGCGCCATCCCCGAGTGCATCATCTCCACCGCGCAACAGGCCAGCCCGAAAGTGACTGGCCACAGCGACCCCGTGCGCGTCCAATTGATCACCGCATCCAGTGAGGTGGTCATGAAACCTTCGCGAAACACGCCCTCGATGCCCATTTCCTACTCCCAATCAAGCGCGCCGTTTTTCCATTCGACGATGTAGCCAATCACCAGAATGGCGAGAAACACCATGACCGAACCGAAGACAAACCACGCCGCCGCACCTCCCTGGCCGATGAAATCCCGGAATACCGTTGCCCATGGGAAGAGAAAGGCTATTTCAAGATCGAACAGGATGAACAGGATCGCGATCAGATAATAACGGACGTCGAACTTCATCCGCGCATCTTCGAATGCCCCGAATCCGCATTCATAAGGAGAGAGCTTTTCCTCGCCGGGGCGATGCGGCCCGATCAGCCGCCCGAGCGCCATCGGCACCACCCCGAAGGCCAATCCGACGAGAACGAACAACAGTACGGGAAAATAGTTTTCCAGCATAGTCCTGGCCTCCTCCAGATATTTCGCGTTGAATCTCGCGACCGTTGAGCCCCGGCAGCCGGATCAAACCCGCACTGCCACCCATTTATTTACCCACCATTTACAAGAAACGCTCGCAAGCACGAGCGTTCGATTTTCCCTGGTGCCGACGATGAGACTCGAACTCATACGGCTTTCGCCACTACCCCCTCAAGATAGCGTGTCTACCAATTTCACCACGTCGGCAACGACAACCTCTAAGTGTACATCCTTTCCGGAAGCAAGCAAAGAAAAAATACAAGACATTGGCGCGGAAGCAACCCCCCGGTATATGTCGGGAAAGCTATCCCCACGCGCTGTCTTGCCGATCCCGCCATGAATGGCGGGATTTCCCATTATTCCGGAATAGCCTGCACGCCTTCCGGAACAGCCTGTGTCCCGGGAGCAACCTGCTCCCCGGCCCCCTCGGCTGGCGCGGGAACATCATTCGCCGCGGGGGCGGGCGACGGCTGTATTTCGATGCTATCCACGATACTGGCGGGCCCCGTTGGCTGCTTGCTCGCCAAGAAGGACAGCCCCAAGCTGGTCAAGAAGAAAACCGTTGCCAGCACCGCCGTCGTCCGGGAAAGAAAATTGGCCGAACCGGACGCGCCGAACAGGCTGCCCGAAGCGCCGCTCCCGAAAGCCGCGCCCGCATCCGCCCCCTTGCCATGCTGCATCAGCACGAGCGCGATCACACCCAGGCCAACCACCACGTGAACCGCCAGCACCATGGAGAAAATCATTCCATTCATCGCATCAACCTCAAAAAAACACGCTCAATCGCCACCACTCGCCGCACGGCAAATGGCCATGAAATCCGCCGCAACCAACGACGCGCCGCCGACCAGCCCGCCATCGACTCCCGGCAAGGCGAACAACGCCCGCGCGTTGCCAGCCTTGACGCTGCCGCCATAAAGAATCCGCATCCCCTGCCCCGCCACGCCCTGTGCATCGCACCAGGCGCGGATACACCCATGCACCTCCTCGACCTCGGCCACGCTTGCCGCGCGTCCGCTGCCGATTGCCCACACCGGCTCATAGGCGATCACTGCACCGCGGAAACCCTCGCCGCCCATCACATCCAGCACCGCGCCCAACTGCCGCCCGATCACCGCCATCGCCTGTCCGCCATCGCGCTCGCCAAGGGATTCCCCCGTGCAAACGATGGGAGTCAGCCCCGCAGCCAGCGCCGCAGCCGCCTTGCGCCCGACAAGCGCATCATCCTCGCCAAAAAGCGAGCGGCGTTCCGAATGCCCGACGATCACGTACCGGCAACCGAAATCTGCCAGCATGGCCGCGCCCACCTCGCCGGTATAAGCGCCCGCGCCATGCTCGCTCACCGTCTGCGCGCCCAGCGCGATGCCGCCGCCGGTCTTGCCCCCGGTCTTGCCCCTCGACCATGCCGCCACTTGGGCGAGATACGGAAACGGCACGCACACCGCCACCTCCACCCCGTCCACCGGCACGATCGCCCTCAACAGCGTCTCGTTCGCGACAAGGCTGCCATTGAGTTTCCAGTTGCCGACCACGAGTTTCTGCGACATGGTTTATGCTACACCACGATAAATCGCGGGATTGTACAGGCCCGCAGCCCATGAGCAAAGCGGCACACAAGGCCGTATCACGGACTTTTGAATCTGTCCACCTGAATGATTTTAAAATTGTCCGCTTTTTCATGCCGTATGCCAATTACCGGGGGCGTAGCCCGTAGGCGATCGGCATACGGCGCGGATGCCGGCGCCTCAGGCAAGCTTGTGGGTCGCGCTCGTCTCTTCTGCTCTCTTCACCTTTCCTTCTGCCGTGTAGTCAGAGAGCTTCCTCGGCCCTTGATTCCAACCTTCATACGCATCTTCCTCACTTCTTCCTGCAACACCGTCCGTTTCATCATTTCCTCCTTGTGAGGTAACTATGATGACCAGACAACTATCGTGCTATGAAGGTGGACAGATATAAAGCTCGCTACATCGACTATCGTACAGGGGCTGCATGGGGAACTACGATCTGATAATATGCCTTCATCGGCGGAAAGATGAGCTTGAAATGGAAAAACATACGACAAAATATTTTGGCGAGATCGAACTTGCCATTGATGAAGATGGCGGCTGGGCTGAATTTGACATAATATTCAACGGGCATGAAATCACCGTTTCATTGTCTGATTATGGAAACTATGCGGATAAAACAAAAGTATGTTGGGAAATTATTGATAAATACGTTGAAATACATGAAATTACGGAAAAGGCAATCATTGAGAATTTTCCCAAAAAAGATGGGACGGTAAATTTTTATTTTGGATACCATTTTAATAATGATGCGATGGATGAAGAAACGCTTCTCGAAGTATTCGGCGTAAAAAATTTCGAGGAATTGGATATTAAAACAGCCGTCGAAAAAATGGGTTATCCAGATTTGCTTTTCGGTATTGATGAAGGAAAAATAAATTTTTCCGTTGATTATATGGTATCAAAAGAACACTCCGACGAAATATTGTGTGTAAAAATGGACGAAGAATTGAATATAATAGGTTTTTCACACGAGAGTTAACTTGCATGATTTCCCGGGCCGAAGCTCGCGTAGGTTGGAGTGAGCGAAAGTAACCCCCAACGCACCGTCGAACTTTTCCTGCGGTTTTGTAGGTTGGATAAGCGCAGCGTAATCCGACATTCCAACCACACCGATGCGTAGCATCGCAAATCGAAAAACAGCGGCGCAAGCGCCGGTGATGAACGAATGTCGGATTACGCCTTCGGCTCATCCAACCTACCCAACCAGCGCGGCGACGGATTGCGTCAGGAAGCTTGCCATGTCCAGGCCGTCCGCGCCGACCAGCAGCGACCTGTGCGGATGGAAGGCGTTCACAAAGGCCGATGTGCCCGCATGCGCGACAGGTGTCCTGCCGCTTTTGACTTCGATGGCAATGAGTTTGCGCCCCGCCCGAACGATGAAATCCACCTCCATATTCCTTTCGCGCCAGTAATGCAGGGCACATTCGCCGCGCTGCGCGGCATTGGCCAGATGCGCGCCAACCGCTGATTCCACCAGCCGCCCCCAGAATTCCGTGTCGGCTCTCGCTTCAGCGAATGTATAGCCGCAGCCAGCGGTCATCAGCGCGCTATTGAGCACCTGCAATTTGGGGCTGGAAGCGCGCGTCCGCGCCACATCCCCGGCAAATTTCGGCAGGCCGCACACCATTCCGGCTGCCGCCAGGAGTTCCAGGTAATGGGCGAGTGTCGTGGTGTTGCCCGCGTCCTGCAACTGCCCCAGCATCTTGGTATAGGAGAGGATTTGTCCGGAATAGCGGCACGACAACTCGAAAAGCCGCCGCAGGAGCGCCGGTTTGTCTACGCGGGAGAGCAGGAGCACATCCCGGGAAATGGAAGTTTCGATCAGGCTATCGAGCACATAGCGCGTCCAGCGCTCCGGTTCGGCAATGAGCGGCGCGGCGCCGGGATAGCCGCCATAAAAGATGAATTCCTCCACCGACCAGCCAAAGGCGTCGCGCATTTCCGGGAAAGACCAATGCGAGAGAAAGATTGTCTCGAAGCGTCCCGCGAGGCTTTCCGATAACCCGTGCGCAATCAGCAAGGGCGCGGAACCCAGCAACACGACTTTCAACGGCCTTTTGGCGCGCGTATCTTCATCCCAGAGGCGTTTGACGGTCTCCGACCAGCCGGGGATTTTCTGGATTTCGTCGAGCACCAGCACCGCGCCGTCATCGTTCTCCAGGGACAGCCTGGCGGCTTCCCACTGCTGGGCAATCCATGCGCCGCCGCGCAAGGTCGGCTCGTCGGCGCTGGCATAACGGACGGGAACGGAAAGATTCCCGGTCGCCTGCTGCACCAGCGTCGATTTCCCGGCCTGCCGCGGCCCCGCCACGACCTGGATGAAGCGGCG
>JAITCV010000194.1 GCA_031282905.1 Azoarcus sp.
ACTCGAAGAAGTACTGGCCGTTACCAATGAATAACCCATTCTGAAATCAGGAATCAATCATGGCGACCGCAACCGCGACTGCAAGCGCATCCAGATCCAAATCCAAATCTTCGTCTTCGTCTTCGCACCGCAAAAGAAGCGGCACGAGAGAAGTACTCTACACTTGGGAAGGCAAGGACAAGACCGGCAGAATCATCCGTGGCGAAATGCGGGCCGCTACCGAATCGGTGGTCAAGCTTTCATTGCGCCGCCAGGGTGTACAGCCTACCAAGATCAAGAAACAGACCATGTCGCGCGGCGGCAAGATAACCGACAAGGATATCGCGCTATTCACTCGCCAGCTTGCGACGATGATGAAATCCGGGGTACCGATGCTCCAGGCTTTCGACATCGGCATCAAGGGTTCCGGTAGTCCGGGGCTCAGTCGCTTGTTGAACGATGTGCGCAGCGAAATCGAGACCGGCTCCAGCCTGTCTCAGGCTTTCAGCAAATATCCGCTTTATTTCGACAGACTCTATTGCAACCTGGTCGGCGCGGGCGAACAGGCGGGTATTCTCGACGACCTGCTCGATCGCCTCGCGTCCTACAAGGAAAAGATCCTCGCGATCAAGAGCAAGATCAAGTCGGCGCTGTTTTATCCGTCCGCTGTCATCGTCGTTGCCATGGTCGTCGTCGCGGTGATCATGATATTCGTCGTGCCCCAGTTCGAGGACGTGTTCAAGAGCTTTGGCGCGGAATTGCCCGGGCCAACACAGCTCGTCGTAAACATGTCCAGGTTTTTTGTAGAAAACTGGTTCTTCATCTTCGGCACCATGATTGCCGCTGTCGTGGGCATCGTCATGAGCTATAAACGCTCCCTGCCCATGCAGATCGCCGTCGACCGCTCGATCCTCAAATTGCCGGTGATCGGCGACATCATCCGCAAGGCCACGGTCGCACGGTGGACGCGTACCCTTTCAACCATGTTCGCCGCCGGGGTGCCTTTGGTCGAAGCCCTGGATTCGGTGGGCGGCGCCTCGGGCAACCATATTTACATGGTGGCGACCCGCGGCATCCAGAACGAAGTCAGTACCGGCACCAGTCTCACCATGTCGATGCAAAACGCCAATGTGTTCCCGAGCATGGTTGTACAGATGGTCTCGATTGGCGAAGAATCAGGCCAACTGGATCACATGCTCGGCAAGGTCGCCGATTTTTACGAGCGGGAAGTCGACGATGCGGTCGCCGCGCTCTCCACCCTGCTTGAACCGTTGATCATGATCTTCCTCGGCGTCGTCATCGGCGGCTTGGTCGTGGCCATGTACCTGCCCATCTTCAAGCTCGGCGCTGTCGTCTGAAAAAGCGCGTTTCTCCTCCCTCCACAATCTGATCGCGGCCCGCTCATCCCGGGCCGCATTCGTGTTTGCGTCGACGTTTTTTACTACTGCCGCCATGTCCGAACTGCTGGGCGATCCGCTCATTTTCATTCCGCTTGCCACGCTGCTTGGGCTTTTCGTTGGCAGTTTCCTCAATGTCGTCATTCATCGTTTACCCAAGATGCTGGAACACGACTGGCTGATCCAGGTCGCGGAACTGCGTGGCGACCCCGCCCCCGAGGCCAAACGCTTCAATCTGGCCGAACCACGTTCACATTGCCCGCATTGCGGCCACATGATTACCCCGCTGGAAAACATTCCGCTGGTCAGTTACCTGGTGCTGCGCGGACGTTGCGCACACTGCCGCGCGCCGATCAGTT
The DNA here is from genome assembly GCA_031282905.1 of Azoarcus sp. Taxonomy (GTDB): domain Bacteria; phylum Pseudomonadota; class Gammaproteobacteria; order Burkholderiales; family Rhodocyclaceae; genus WRNU01. The sequence continues at coordinate 1,736 of JAITCV010000194.1, forward strand.
GCCGTTATCCAATCGTGGAAACATTGACCGCGGCCCTTTCTGGTTATGCGGCTTGGCATTTCGGCTTCAGTCTCGCCACGATTGGCGCAATCATCCTGCTGTGGATGATGATCGCGCTTGCCTTCATTGATTTCGACACCAGGCTCCTGCCCGACGACATCACCCTGCCCTTATTGTGGCTGGGACTCGCCTTCAACATAAACGCCACTTTCGCGCCACTCGCCGATGCGGTCATCGGCGCAATGGCCGGTTACCTCAGCCTGTGGACCGTGTTCTGGCTGTTCAAACTCACGACCGGCAAGGAAGGCATGGGTTATGGCGACTTCAAGCTGCTCGCCGCGCTCGGCGCATGGCTCGGTTGGCAGATTTTGCCGCTCGTCATCCTGATTTCATCGCTGTCTGGCGCGACCATCGGCCTCGCCCTGATTGTGCTCCAACAAAACGAACGCACCACGCCGATCCCTTTTGGCCCTTACCTCGCCGTCGCCGGGCTGATCGCACTATTCTGGGGCAACGCGCTCAATACTTACTACCTGAGTATCGTCTGAGGCAAGGGTTTCTTGAAATGAAAGCCCGCATCCCCATATTCCCTGCCACCGTCACGCAGAATTGCTTTTGCCCGTTGTTGCGTTGCGGTAGACTCCCTACCCCCCAACTCCGCTGGAGATGATCATGCCTATTTACGAATACCGCTGTCAGTGCTGTGGATTCCAAAAAGAACATCTGCAAAAGATGAACGATCCAGTGCTCACGACCTGCCCCGAGTGCGGCAGCAGTCAGTACACCAAATTGATTTCCGCTGCCGGATTCCAGTTGAAGGGGAGCGGCTGGTATGCCACCGACTTCAAGAAGAACAGCAGTGCGGCCACCCCGCCCGCCGCCCCCGCTCCTTGCGGGGCGAACTGCGCCTGTCATTCTTCCTGACCCAGGCGCGTGAAAAAATATCTCATCACCGGACTGCTGATCTGGATCCCGCTCGCCATCACCTTCATGGTGCTGGCGTGGATCATTGGCACGCTGGATAAAATCCTGCTTTGGCTGCCAAGCCACCTCCAACCGCATGCGCTGCTCGGCTTCAACCTCCCTGGTATCGGTGTCGTGCTCAGTGTGTTGATTGTGTTCATCACCGGCCTGACCGCGGCCAACGTACTCGGGCAAAAACTGATCCAGTTCTGGGAAGCCCTGCTTGCGCGCATCCCGGTGGTAAAGTCGATTTATTACAGCGTCAAGCAGGTTTCCGACACCCTGTTTTCCAGCAGCGGCCAGGCTTTCCGCAAGGCGCTGTTGGTGCAGTATCCGCGCCAGGGATCATGGACGATCGCCTTTTTGACCGGCACGCCCGGCGGAGACGCGGCCCGGCATCTTCAGGGCGATTACGTGAGTATCTATGTGCCGACCACACCCAATCCAACCTCGGGTTTTTTCCTGATGATGCCTACGGCGGACGTGATCGAGCTCAACATGAGCGTCGATGAAGCACTCAAATACATCATCTCGATGGGAGTCGTGGCACCACCAGCCCTTCCATCGTCCCCGGCTGATTCTTAAGTTCCACCACCATAAACAAAACACCATGCGAACTCATCACTGCGGTCAAGTCACCGCCGCCGAGCTTGACCAGACCGTCACCCTTTGCGGCTGGGTTCACCGTCGGCGCGACCACGGCGGCGTTATTTTCATCGACCTGCGCGATCGCGAAGGACTGATCCAGATAGTATGCGATCCGGATCGCGCCGCCACTTTCGCCATCGCAGAATCGGTACGCAACGAATACGTGCTCAAACTGAACGGCAAGGTGCGCCGCCGCCCTGCGGGCACCGAGAACGCCCATCTCGTCTCTGGCGAAATCGAAGTCCTGTGTCACGACATCGAAATCCTCAACACTTCAGCGCCCATCCCCTTCCAGCTCGACGACGAAAACCTCTCCGAAACCGTGCGCCTCACCCACCGCGTCATCGACCTGCGACGGCCGCAGATGCAGAAAAACATGATGTTGCGCTACAAGGCGGCCATGGCCTTCCGCCGTTTTCTCGACGCAAACGGTTTCATCGACATCGAAACCCCGGTGCTCACCAAGAGCACCCCCGAAGGCGCGCGCGATTACCTCGTCCCTTCGCGCGTCCATGCCGGACAATTCTTTGCCCTGCCGCAATCGCCGCAGCTCTTCAAACAATTGCTGATGGTGGCGGGGTTCGAGCGTTACTACCAGATCACCAAGTGCTTCCGCGATGAAGACCTGCGCGCCGACCGTCAGCCCGAATTCACCCAGGTCGATATCGAAACATCTTTTCTCGATGAGCACGGCATCACCTCGCTGATGGAGGAGATGATTCGTTCCGTGTTCAGGGAAACGCTCGCGGTCGAATTGCCCCAGCCTTTCCCACGCATGACCTACGCGGAAGCGATGAGTCGTTTCGGCTCCGACAAACCCGACCTGCGCGTCACCCTTGAACTCACGGAAATCACCGATGTGGTGAAGGACGTTGCGTTCAAGGTATTTTCCGGCCCGGCCACTTCGGGCGGACGGGTTGCCGCGCTGCGGGTACCGGGCGGCGCAAGCCTCACCCGTGGCGAGATCGACGATTACACCAAGTTTGTCGGCATCTACGGCGCCCGGGGACTGGCCTACATCAAGGTCAATGACGCCAGCCAAGCCAATGAAACCGGCCTGCAATCGCCCATCGTCAAGAACCTGCACGAGGCCGCGCTCCGTGCCATCCTCGAGCGCACCGGCGCACAGTCAGGCGATCTCATTTTCTTCGGCGCGGACAAGACCAAGGTGGTCAACGATGCCCTTGGCGCGCTGCGCACCAAACTCGGGCACGAGAAGGCCCATGTCACCGGCGAAGCCTGGAAACCGCTGTGGGTGGTCGATTTCCCGATGTTCGAATATGACGAAGACAGCAAGCGCTGGGTCGCCTGTCACCACCCGTTTACCAGTCCGAAAGACGAACACCTCAACCTGCTCAAGACCGATCCGGGGGCATGCCTCGCCAAGGCTTACGACCTCGCGCTGAATGGCTGGGAAATCGGCGGCGGCTCGATCCGTATCCATCGCGCCGATATCCAGGCCGCCGTGTTCGACGCACTCAACATCGGCCCCGAAGAGCAGCAGATCAAGTTCGGCTTCCTCCTCGACGCGCTCAAATATGGCGCGCCGCCCCATGGCGGCCTCGCTTTTGGACTGGATCGTGTGGTCACGATGATGGCGGGCGCCGAATCGATCCGCGACGTCATCGCCTTCCCCAAGACCCAGCGCGCGCAATGCCTGCTCACCAACGCCCCCGGCGAAGTCGACGAAAAACAGTTGCGCGAATTGCACATCCGCCTGCGTCAAAAATTGGACACGCCCGAGGCTGATAAAAACTGAGCGAAGCGACACAGAAACAACAAAGCCACCGAAAAAAACGGTGGCTTTGTTGTTTTTCGATCAGACTGCCGCGCGCGGCCTTCTGTTCAGGCGCGTTGGATATTCGAAGCCTGCTTGCCTTTCGGCCCTTGCGTGACCTCGAACGAAACCTTCTCGCCCTCCTTCAGGGTCTTGAACCCGTTCATGTTGATCGCGGAGAAATGCGCGAACAAATCCTCGCTGCCATCATCGGGCGTGATGAAGCCAAAACCCTTGGAATCGTTGAACCATTTGACAGTGCCAGTTGCCATGTTGCCTAATCCTTCAAAGTGACTTGGTACAGGTACAGCCCGGGGCCAATCCCGGCCGGCGCATTCATCAGACATCCGGACTACCCATACTCGGCGCGATGAAATCAATCGCCCCAAGCATCCCGCAGTTGAACGTGACCAACGCACTTTGCGGTTTTTACGCATTTGTTTGCACAGCGTCAACGGGTATTCCACACACACAACACATGTAGCACCGCCATGACGCCAACGCATCGAAATGCGTATTCCCGCATGAATCTGGCACGCTTCTAGCTTGCAATCACCGGAAAACCTCGCATCCTCCTTGCAAACATCCGCTTATCCCTTGTATAACACCGTTGTCCGGTATCATTTCCACTGCCGATCCCCCAGCTCGATTAAAATCAGTCGCATGACAGCCCATCATCAAGACGGACACATTCTGGAAGCCACGCGCACCGGCCTGCGTCCCCCGCCTCTTTACAAGGTTCTCCTGCTCAATGACGATTTCACCCCAATGGATTTTGTCGTCGATGTCTTGCAAAGATTTTTCAGCATGGATGGCGAACGCGCCACACGAGTCATGCTCCAGGTTCACAGAGAAGGCCAGGGAATGTGTGGCGTCTTCACCCGGGACATCGCCGCGACCAAGGTCGAACAAGTCATTGCCCACGCCCGCCAGCACCAGCACCCGCTGGCGTGCGTGATGGAGGAAAACGAATGATTGCGCAAGAGCTTGAAGTCAGTCTGCATCTGGCCTTCGTCGGCGCCCGCCAGAAGCGCCACGAATTCGTCACCGTCGAACACCTGCTGCTCGCGCTGCTCGACAACCCCTCCGCCGCCGAGGTGTTGCGCGCCTGCCTGCTCAATTTCGACAACCTGCGCTTGGAACTGACACGTTTCATCGACGAGCACATGCCCCGGATCGGCGGCAATCTCGACATCGACCCCCAGCCCACCCTCGGCTTCCAGCGCGTCATCCAACGCGCGATCCTGCATGTGCAATCGTCCAGCAAGAAAGAAGTCAACGGCGCCAACGTGCTCGCGGCCATCTTTGGCGAAAAGGACGCGCACGCGGTCTATTTCCTCCAGCGCCAGAACATCACCCGTCTCGATGTGGTGAATTTCATCGCCCACGGCGTCACCAAGACGCCCCAGAATGGAGCACATTCCTCCGAGCGCCAGGAAGATGGCCACGAGCCGGAACAAGAAGGAAAACCGCGCGCCAGCGCACTCGAAAACTACACCCACGACCTCAACGAACAAGCCCTGAAGGGCAAGATCGACCCGCTGGTCGGCCGCGACAAGGAAGTCGAACGTGTCATCCAGACCCTGTGCCGACGGCGCAAGAACAACCCTCTGCTGGTCGGCGAAGCGGGCGTGGGCAAAACCGCGATTGCCGAAGGGCTCGCCCATCGCATCGTCGACGGCAAGGTGCCCGATATTCTCGAAAACTCACATGTATATGCCCTGGATATGGGGGCATTGCTCGCTGGCACAAAATACCGCGGAGATTTCGAACAGCGTCTCAAGGCCGTGCTCAAGCAATTGCTGGAAAACCGTAAAGCCATTCTGTTCATCGACGAAATCCACACCCTGATCGGTGCCGGCGCGGCCTCGGGCGGCACGCTCGACGCCTCGAACCTGTTGAAGCCCGCGCTCTCGTCAGGACAATTGAAGTGTATCGGCGCCACCACCTACACCGAGTACCGCCAGATATTCGAAAAAGATCACGCGCTCTCGCGCCGTTTCCAGAAAGTCGACGTGGTCGAGCCGTCAGTCGCCGAAACCATCGAGATACTCAAGGGCCTGAAAACACGTTTCGAGGAACACCACGGTATCAAGTATTCACTCTCGGCCCTGGCGAGCGCCGCCGAACTGTCGGCCAGGTACATCAATGACCGTCACCTGCCCGACAAGGCGATCGACGTCATCGACGAAGCGGGCGCGGCGCAACGCATCCTGCCCAAGTCCCGGCAAAAGAAAACCATCGGCAAGAACGAGATCGAGGAAATCGTCGCCAAGATTGCCCGCATCCCGCCCCGCAGCGTGTCGGTGGATGATCGCAACTCACTCAGGACGCTCGAACGCGATCTCAAGAACGTGGTCTTCGGCCAGGACGCCGCGATCGAAGCCTTGGCGAGGGCGATCAAGATGTCGCGTTCGGGCCTGGGCGACCCGCAAAAACCCATTGGCTCCTTCCTTTTCTCCGGCCCCACCGGGGTCGGCAAGACCGAGGTCGCGCGCCAGCTTGCCTACACCCTGGGCATCGACCTGCTACGTTTCGACATGTCGGAATACATGGAACGCCACGCGGTCAGCCGCCTGATCGGCGCGCCGCCGGGCTACGTCGGTTTCGACCAGGGCGGGCTGCTCACCGAGCAGATCACCAAGAAACCGCATTGCATCCTGCTGCTCGACGAAATCGAAAAAGCCCATCCGGATATCTACAACATCCTGCTCCAGGTCATGGACCACGGCATGCTGACCGACAACAACGGGCGTCAGGCCGATTTCCGCAACGTCATCCTGATCATGACGACCAATGCCGGTGCCGAAGCGATGCAGAAATCGGTCATCGGCTTCTCCGCAAAACGCGAAGTGGGCGATGAGATGGTCGAGATCAAGCGCACCTTCACCCCCGAATTCCGCAACCGTCTCGACGCCATGATTTCATTCAAGGCGCTCGACTCCGAGGCCATTCTCAGGGTGGTCGACAAATTCCTGATGCAGCTCGAAATCCAGCTCCACGAAAAGAAAGTCGACGTTCACTTCACCGCCACGCTCAAGGCATGGCTGGCCGAAAAAGGCTTCGACCCCCTGATGGGCGCGCGGCCGATGTCACGCCTGATCCAGGACATGATTCGCGCCGCGCTGGCCGACGAACTGCTGTTCGGACGGCTCGCCAATGGCGGCAAGGTCACCATCGACCTCGACGAAAACGATCAAGTCAAACTGATGTTCGACCCGGACCCTGTCCCCGAAGCCGCTGTCATTTGACGTCGCTACCATCTGACGCCGCTGTCATTTGGCTGGCGATCCGACCAGAAACCAAAATCCCGGCTTCCAGGCCGGGATTTGGTTTTACGAAAAGCAGCTATCTATGCTTGATTCACGACCGCCTGCCTGCTCGTCTGCCGTGATGCAGCAAGCTGCCGGATTCGGCATCGAACACCGTCTTCTGCGCATCGCCCAACTTGCCATAAAAAGTCTCGACAATCTTGCGCAGATCGGCCAAGCCTTGCGCGCGCTCCCGGCTCGCCGTCTCCTGGATGCGCAGACTTTCGACCACGGTCGTGGGCTTTCCGGCAGCCTGATGCTCCCCGATCTGCTTCAAGCCCTGTTCGGTATGCGCCTTGATTGCCTGCTTGAACTCGGCCCAAGCCGGTTTCTGCTCGGCGGTCAGCACCAGCGCCAATTCCAACCGCGCCAACCCTTCCTCGACATGCTGGCCCAGCCGTTCCTGTACCGGCTGCTCCGCCTTTGCGCCTCCCCAAGCACGTCCATGACCACCATGCCCTGCCATGACCGCCCCGCCCAACAGGGTCGAAGCCAGTAATGCGACGGCAAGTGAAGTTTTGATCCGGGATTTCATCGGTATGCTCCTTTACGCTCGTTGATTGACGACGTCCGTAATGCCGGACGACCCACGTATTAAAACGCCCTGATGTAAGCCCGCTTTGTCCGCGCGTGGTGAATTTTGTTCCACCATGTCCCAGGGATGCGCGCGGATACATTGGGATACATCCCGATCCAGGCGTCGCCCCATCAACGGCAACGACTGTAGGGGCACGGCGCGCCGTGCCCCTACTACGATCTGTAGAACCAGCACTACACTATGATGAATTGCGAAACGGCAACACGGTGCAACTGGAATACCAGGCGGGCGCGCGGTGGCGAAGTCGTGGTGGCGGACGGGTTGTTCAAACCTGTTCCCCGCTCTTTGTTTCTTGTGCCCTGTTGCTGGCGGGCGATGACTGCAATGATGCGCGCAGTCGATGTGCGGCTTCGACCATGTTGCGCAGCGCGGCTTCCGTTTCCGGCCAATTGCGGGTTTTCAGGCCGCAATCGGGGTTGACCCATACTTGGTCGGCGGGAATCACGGCGAGCGCCTTGACGAGCAGGTTTTCGATTTCCGCGACCGGAGGAACGCGCGGTGAATGGATGTCGTATACCCCGGGGCCGATTTCGTTCGGATAGTGGAAGTCCCCGAATGCGCGCAGCAATTCCATATCGGAGCGGCTGGTTTCGATGGTGATGACATCCGCGTCCATCGAAGCGATTTCGGCAAGGATGTCGTTGAATTCGGAGTAACACATGTGGGTGTGAATCTGGGTTTCGTCGCCAACGCCGGAGGCGGTGATGCGAAAGGCTCGTGTTGCCCAGGCCAGATAGTTGGCTTGGGCTTCCTTGCGCAGCGGCAGCCCTTCGCGGATGGCCGGTTCGTCGATCTGGATGATGCCGATGCCCGCGTGTTCGAGGTCGACGACTTCGTCCCGGATTGCCAGCGCGATCTGCTCCGCCGTTGCGGCGCGAGGCTGGTCGTCGCGTACGAACGACCATTGCAGGATGGTGATCGGGCCGGTCAGCATGCCTTTCATCGGGCGGGTGGTCAGACTCTGGGCATGGGATGACCACGCCACGGTCATCGGCCGTGGGCGCGACACGTCGCCATAGATGATGGGCGGCTTGACGCAGCGCGAACCGTAGGATTGCACCCAGCCGTTGGCGGTGAAGGCGAAACCGGCCAGTTGCTCGCCGAAGTATTCGACCATGTCGTTGCGTTCCGCCTCGCCATGCACGAGCACATCGATGTCCAGCTTTTCCTGGATGGCGACGGTTTGAGCGATTTCCTCTTTCATTGCAGCTTCATAGTCGGCGGCGGCGAGCTCACCGCGCCGGTATGCGGCCCGCGTCGTGCGGATCTTCGCGGTCTGCGGAAACGAGCCGATGGTGGTGGTCGGCAGCAGCGGCAGATGGAAACGCGCGCGTTGCGCCGCGCGGCGTACCGGGAAGGGCGATTTCCTCTGGTCGATATCGGCGGGCAGGCTGGCGACCCGGCGGGCGACTTCCGGCGCATGCACGCGCGCGCTTTCCCGGCGGCCTTGCAATATGCGGCGGGATTGCGCCAACGTTTCATCGGCGGCAGGATTGCCTTCGGCGGCCAGTTTGAGGGCGCGTAGTTCGTGCAGTTTTTCGGTGGCGAAACTCAGCCAGCCACGCAATTCTTCATCCAGCCCGGTTTCCGCCGCTATGCTGAATGGCACGTGCAACAGGGAGCACGAGGGCGCGAGCCAGATTTCGCGCGCGGGCGATAGATGTTCCAGATGCGAGCGCAGCCGCGTCAGGGTGAGATCCAGGTCAGTGCGCCAGATATTGCGCCCATCGATGAGGCCGAGCGAGAGCACTTTGTGCGCGGGCAGCCAATCGATTGCGCGCGCGATGTCTTCCGGCGCGCGCACGGCGTCGATGTGCAGCCCCGCGATGGGCAGGCGGCAGGCCAGGTTGAGATGTTCTCCGAGGGGGGAGAAATAGCTGGCCAGCAATATCCGCGCGCCCGCCGCAGCCAATTGGTGGTAAGCGGAATCGAACGCCTGCCGCCACGGAGCGGGCAAATCCAGGCCGAGAATCGGCTCATCGATTTGCACCCATTCCACGCCTTGCGCGTGCAGGCGGGTCAGTATTTGCTGGTATACGGGAAGGATTTTTTCCAGCAAGGCGAGCCGGGAAAACCCAGCGGTTTTTTCCTTGCCAAGCCACAGGAAAGTCAAGGGGCCAATCAATACGGCCTTGACCGTATGCCCCAGGCGTTTTGCCTCCCCGATTTCGGAAAACAACCGTTCACTGCGCAAGGAGAACGTCGTATCGGCGGAAAATTCGGGCACCAGATAGTGATAATTGGTGTCGAACCATTTGGTCATTTCCAGCGCGGGATGACCTTGATCCGCCATTCCTTCGCGCGCCACGCCGCGCGCCAGGGTGAAATAGCGGGCAAGTTCGGCCTCTGCTCCCGAAAAGCCAAAACGCGCCGGTTCGCAGCCGAGCAATTGGATATGGTTCGCCACCTGGTCATAAAAGGCAAAATCCCCGACGGTGATGAAATCCAGGCCCGCTTCGCGCTGCAAGGCCCAATGGCGGGCGCGCAATTCCTGGCCGACCGTTTCCAGTTCAGCAAGGGAGAGCTCGCCGCGCCAATGCCGCTCCAAGGCGAATTTGAGTTCGCGCTGAGCGCCGATGCGGGGAAAGCCGAGGATATGGGTTCGTATCATGATGCGTATTCCAACAGGGGTTGAAAGGGAGAAAGTGTTGTCTGGCAGGGAGCCGTTGCAATGCATTCTGTTTTTTGCCCTCCGCGACGGGAACAGGCTTCGTCGAATGCGCTCAATACCTGCTGCCGGAATGTGCGGGCGGTGGCATTGCAAAAGCTTGCGATTGGGACGGTTTCGCCGACGGTCATGGCTTGGGCGCAGCGGGTTTCGATGGCCGCGAGTTCCGGGCCGGTCGCCACGCGCAACTGGTTGTACAGACTTTGCGCGGCTACGGCGAAAGGCAGAGCGACGACAAACCCGGCAACGCCCCAATAGGAACTGGCGGAGATGGAAGCCCTCGTCTCCGGTATGGTGCCGAGCCGGGTCGGCGCGGCGCGGCACATCATGAACAGGCGGAGGTGTTCGAGCATATCCAGGATGGTTTCGATGTCGGCGCGGCAATATTCATGGACGAAATAGCCGTCCCGTTCTCGCGTCAGCAGGCGTTCGCGGACGAGTTGGCGCAGGGCCTCCGTGAGCGGCAGACGGCCCACCCGGTAATGAGCCGCCAGCGCGGCCTCATCCAGAGGGTGGCGAGGCGCGAACTCATGGCCGAACAGACGGTCGCGGATCGAATCGGCCAGTGCGTCGCATAGCATGCGGTGATGAACCATGTCGTTTTCCACCGTTATCATGATAAATGGCAGGGAGTGCCCTTGCGTTTTTGGGAAGAGGTTCGCAATATACGCATCAACGAACAGCGGCGGAACACTAAATTGGCGTGGGAATGTGAAAGCCAGTTTGGTATTTTGCAAATCTTGCGAATTCCCTGTCACATGCCAGGCAGCAACCTCGATTCAAGGACGGGTCATGAAAAAAAGTTTCATGGGCGTACGCCTGAAACGTTTCCGCGAAGAACGCGCGCTCACCCAGGTTGCCCTGGCGCGCGCGCTGGAACTGTCGCCGAGTTACCTCAACCAGTTGGAACAGAACCAGCGCCCGTTGACGGTAGCGGTACTGTTGAAGTTGAACGCCGTGTTCGGGGTCGATGTCCAGCGCTTTTCCGAAGACGATGAAGTACGTCTGCTGACCAGCCTGCGCGAGCTCTTCAGCGACACCTTGGCGGAAGAAACGGTCTCCCGAGCCGAAATGACGGAACTGGCCGCAAACATGCCGGGCATCGCCCGGGCCTTGATCCGGCTGGGTCGGCGGCAACGTGAAATCCAGGAACGCGAAGAAGTGCTGGCCGCGCGGATGGGCCAGGACCGCCACGGGAAAATTGCGCTCAAACCCATGCCCTACGAGGAAGTGCGCGATTTTTTCTATGACTGCCACAACTACATCGACGAAATCGACACCCATGCCGAATGCGCCTGCGACCAATGGGGCCTGAGCTCCAAGGACAATCTTCCGCAACTGGAACAACGGCTGCGCCGCCACGACATCCGCATCGTGCGGGAAGCGGGCGCGAGCGGAGAAAACCACGGCGAATCACTGCGCCATTTCGACCCCGAACATCGCATCCTCAAACTCTCGCCCCACCTGCGCCCCGGGCAAGCCGCTTTCCAGATGGCGACGCAACTGGCTTTCCTGGAAGCGCCGTTGGACGCCGTGGCCGCGCGGGCGAAACTCTCCAGCGAAGAAGCGCGGCGATTGCTGCGCATCGGACTGGCCAACTATTTCGCCGGCGCGCTGATCCTGCCCTATCGGCGCTTTCTCGATCAGGCCGAACGGCTGCGTTACGACATAGAACTGCTCGCCCACCACTTCGGCGTAGGTTTCGAGACCATCTGCCATCGTCTCTCCACTCTGCAACGCGCCGACACGCGCGGCGTTCCCTTTTTCTTTGTGCGCGTCGATCGCGCGGGCAACATCTCCAAGCGCCAATCCGCCACCGATTTTCACTTTTCCCGCATCGGCGGTTCCTGTCCGCTGTGGAACATCTACGAAGCCTTCAGCCAGCCCGGCCACATCCTGACCCAATTGGCCACCATGCCCGATGGCCGCGCCTATCTATGGATCGCCCGCACCGTTCGTCATGGTCACGGCGGCTACGACGCCCCCGTCAAGACCTTCGCCATCGGTTTGGGCTGCGACATCCGTCATGCCGAACGCCTGGTCTACAGCAAGAACCTGAACCTCACGGACAGCGCAAGCTTCACCCCCATCGGTTCGGGCTGCAAACTCTGCACGCGCGAAAACTGCCCCCAACGCGCCTTCCCGGCCATTGATGCGTTACTGTCGATCGACGAAAACCATAGCCGGTTTACGCCATACACGATCAGGGAACAGGGGATCAGGGATCAGGAATCGGGAATCAGGGATCAGATTTGAATTACGCGGCGCTGCGCGCCGCCCTGTTTTTTCTGATAGCGGGTCCCCTGCCCTGTTGGATTGGGCGACGCATGCGTCGCTCAGGGATCAGGTATCGGGGATCAGGGATCAGAAAAGCATGGCGGCGCGAAGCGCCGCGTGATTCAAATCTGCTCACTGACATCTGATCATGAGCTTGGGGCCGTGGCGAAATCGAGATCATGCCAGAGTCGACAAGCGCCCGCGCGCCATCATCTGGTCTCCAGCGTCCGGCGCTTCAATGCGC
>JAITCV010000216.1 GCA_031282905.1 Azoarcus sp.
CAGACGATGGATATTATGAAGGTGCCCTTGCAAAATAAGGTCATAGGAAGCAGGGAATATCTTGTGATAGAAAGTCAGGATGGCGCAATCACCGCTTTTTTTCGGGATGGTAAGGTATATTCAGTCTGTATCAAAGCGCCGTTTTCCGGCCATGTAAACGGTGTTCATATTGAGGACAGCAAAGAAAAGGTGATACAGGTGCTTAGCGAGCCTGTCCGTATATGGGAAATCGACGAAGATAAAGAGGCTTGGTTTTTCAATACCAGATCATTTTTACGCGTAGACTTTAACCCTAAACTCGATAATCGTGTAGGAATGATTTATGTTTAACCTATCCTGTGCAACTGTACAATAAGCGGAATGAATGATCTTGGGAGGGAAGTTTTCAAATTTTCCCTCCTGATTTTATGTATCACAATGCATAAATCTGTAAATCTGTTCAGGTTCTGCCTGTTTGTTGGTCAATTCTCCTCCTTTCTGGTTGAAGAAGACGCACAGAAGGCGCACGTTTCCACTGTTTTTGTGCCCCCTCGGTTAGGATGTGAGACGCTTTTCATAGAGCATCAAGCAAGTCTGGAAATATGCGTTGAGCATATTTGCCAGATATTGAAACAGCAGGATCAACAGGGAATCGGCATTGTTTGGTGTTGAACTACAGCATACAGTCATGGGGATAAGTCTCATGGTGGCGTCGGGCATGGCGGCAGGAGCGCCGTTGGAGGCCAATTGTCTTGTTGAGCCAGGCCAGGTGGTCAACGTGGGCAGTCCGGTAACCGGATTGTTGGATGAAGTACTGGTCAAGCGTGCCGATCGTCGTCAACAAATTCCGCTCATTTCGTCTATCCCGAAATGGGTGAAGACCGGATTCTGGAAGGGTGTCTTGTACGGATTGATGTTGTGCCATGCCTCATTGGGCGTTGCGCTATCGAGGGCCGAATGCGGGCGCTTGACTCGCCCACTGGCTCAAACGCCTTTTATTCCATTCTTCATATATTTATTCAAAAAGAATTTTCTTCGCCTTCCTGCACGGCCGTCCGTTTCATCATTGCTTTCTTTATGGGGGTAATGATGACAGGATAACTGTCGCGCTATGAAAGTGGACAGATACAAAGCTCGCTACACGAATGGTGGCCGGTTTACGCCTCTGAAGATAGGAATCGCTACAATTGCGCCCATGCTTTACAACCTTTTGCGCCCCGTCCTGTTTTCAGTCGACGCCGAGACCGCCCACGAACTCACCCTTTCCATCCTGGCCGCCGCCGGGCGCATGCTCCCCGCCGCGACCATCGCGGCCAGTGCGCCCGTCGAGGTGATGGGGCTTGCCTTTCCCAATCGCGTCGGCCTGGCCGCCGGACTCGACAAGAACGGCGAGGCCATCGACGGCCTGGCGCGGCTCGGGTTCGGTTTCATCGAAATCGGCACCGTCACGCCACGCCCGCAGCCCGGCAATCCACGCCCCCGCCTTTTTCGCCTGCCCGAGGCACGCGCGATCATCAATCGCATGGGGTTCAACAACCACGGCGTCGATGCGCTTGTGGCCAATGTGCGCGCGGCCAAATACAAAGGCATTGTCGGCATCAACATCGGCAAGAATTTCGATACCCCGATCGAACGCGCCGCCGACGACTACCTCGCTGCGCTCGACAAGATCTATGCCTTGGCAAGCTATGTCGCAATCAATATATCCTCGCCGAACACCCAGAATCTGCGCCAGTTGCAGGACGCCAGCGAACTCGATGCCCTGCTGGGCGCGCTCAAGACCGCCCAGGCCCGGCTTGCCGATCTCCATGGCCGTTACGTGCCGTTCGCGCTCAAGATTGCCCCTGATCTCGATGCCGTGCAGCTTGCCGCCATCGCCGAGGCCCTGCGCCGCCATCACCTCGACGCGGTCATCGCCACCAACACCACGCTGGCCCGCGACAAGGTTGAAGGGCTGCGTCACGCGGAACAGAGCGGCGGACTTTCCGGTGCGCCGCTGCTGGAAAGCTCGACCGCCATCGTGCGCGAACTGGCCCGATTGTTGGCGGGCGAAATTCCCATCATCGCCACGGGCGGCATACTCGATGGTCACGCCGCGCGCGCCAAGCTCGATGCGGGCGCAAGCCTCGTGCAACTCATGAGCGGATTGGTTTATCGTGGCCCTTGTCTGGTGCGCGAATGCGTGCGTGCCACCGCGTGAATGAAACGGAAATGATTCAACGCGCCGTGACGTTTTCTTCCGCTTCCGCGAATTTATTGACGCTGAACAAGGTCGGAAAAAGCCGGAACCACAGGCCGACGACCCCCAGCGTGCACAGTCCGCCGAACAGGGCGGCGGCGACCGGGCCGAAGTATTCGGCGCTCAGGCCCGCGCGGAATTCGCCCAGTTCGTTGGACGAACTGATGAACAGCATATTGACCGCGCTGACCCGGCCACGCATGTCGTCCGGGGTGGAAAACTGCACGAGCGCACTGCGAACATAGACGCTCACCATGTCCGCCGCGCCCGCGATCATCAGCGTGGCGAACGACAGCCAGAACCACTGGGAAAGGGAAAACGTCAGGTTGGCGAGGCCGAACACGATCACCGCGATGAACAGCTTTTTCCCTACCGCGCGGTCGAAGGGCCACAGGCTCAGGAAGAAACCCGCGCCCACTTCTCCGATCGCAATCGCGCTCCTGAGCAAGCCCAGGCCATCGGCGCCGACGTGAAGAATGTCGTGAGCATAGATGGGGAGCAAGGCCACCACGCCGCCGAGCAGCACGGCGAAGAGGTCGAGCGAGATGCTGCCGAGAATGATGGGCCGGGAAAAAATGAACCGGATGCCAGTGGCGAAGCGTTGCAGCATGGTGCCGCCCGACGTGGCTGTCCCGTTGGCCGGGGTGGGGCGGAGCTTGACCCGGATGAGCAACAGCGTGCCGGCCAGAAAGCAGAACGCGCAGATCGAATACGTCCATTTGCCGCCGCCCCAGGCATAGATCAAGCCGCCGACGAGCGGGCCGCCGATGCTCGCCGCGCGCATCACCATGCCATTGGTGGCGATGGCCTGCGCCAGCTTTTCCCGGGGCACGATCTGCGGCAGCAGGCTTTGCAACGCTGGGCCGGAGAACGCGCGCGAGCAGCCGAACAGCACGAGCGTGGCATAAATCCCGCTCACCCCGGCGCTGCCGTGTCCACTGAGCCACCACAACGCCAGCCCGCATACCGTGGCGATTCCCCAGCTTGCCATCAGGATGGGCTTGCGCGCGTAACGGTCGATGAGATCGCCCGCCAGCATGAGCAGCAACAGCATGGGAATGAATTGGGCAAGTCCGACCCAGGCCAGCGCCAATGCGCTATGGGTCAGCTCGTACACCTGATAGCCCACGACCACGGCCTGGATCTGGGTAGCGAACATGCCCATCAGACGCGCGAGCAAAAAGGCGGCAAAACCACTGCCACGCCAGGATTTTAGAAAGGAAACAATTTTGGGGAGCATGGTTGTTATCGTTGTTCAACAGGTATCGACGTGCGCGTAGTATGGGCGGCTCGCTTGTCATCCTGGAGCCTGCCTTGGCTGTTTCCGCGTCGATTCACAAAACCGGCATTCTATTCGCGTTGCTGGCCGCTGTCGGCTTTTCATTCAAGGCCATCCTGGCCAAACTTGCCTATCGTTATCACATCGATGCCGAAACCCTGCTCGGACTGAGGATGTTGATGGCGTTGCCGTTCTACTTGCTGATGGGCTTGTTCGCCCGCCGCGAGCGTCGCGGCAGTGGCGCAATGAGGGCGCTGGACTGGTTGTGGATGGCCGGACTGGGTTTCCTGGGCTATTACTTGTCGAGTTATCTCGATTTCCTCGGCCTGAATCATATCTCCTCCGGGCTGGAACGCCTGATTCTGTTTCTCTATCCAACCATGGTCATCGTGATGTCGGCGTTCTTGCTCGGCAAGGCGGTGACGAAATGGACGATGCTGGCGCTGATCCTGTGTTATCTCGGCATCGGGCTGGCGGTGGGACACGACCTGGGCCAATCCGAAAACAGCCATGAAGTGCTCATCGGCAGTGCCCTGGTGTTCGCCAGCGCGCTCGCTTATGCGTTCTACCTGATCGGCAACGGCCTGGTGGTCGAGCGCCTGGGTTCGCTCCAGCTCACGGCCTGGGCCTCATCGTTTGCCTGTGTGTTCAGCATTGGACAATTCGTGGTGCTGCGCCCGCTCGAACTGCTGTTCGAGCAGCCCTGGCAGGTGTGGGCAATCACCAGCATCATGGTGCTCGTGTCTACGGTCGCGCCGGTGTGGCTGGTTTCGGAGGCGATACGCCGCGTCGGCGCGAGCACGGTATCGATGACGAGCACCTTGGGGCCGATCATCACCATCGGCCTGGGCTGGCTGATCCTCGACGAGCATTTCGGCTGGAACCAGCTTTTCGGCGCCGCGCTGGTGATCGGCGGCGTGTGGGTGGTCTCGCGGCAAAAAGCGGAGTGATTAATTAATTCCAATTCTGCGGTTGCTGAGGAATCTCTTGGAAGCCCGGGAATGGATGCGGGTTGCAGTTGAACCTGCACGGGTTTGCTTGTTGTACCACCCTGCCTACAGCACGGGTGCAATCCAAAGTGGAGGAACCCCGTATGCTTACCTCCAACCTCGCCATTGCGAGGCGCGAAGCGACGCGTTTCGTAGGTCGGATAAGCCGAAGGCGTAATCCGACATGGGTTCATCACCGGCGCAAAGCGCCGCTGTTGTTTGATTTGCTTGTGCTGCGCATCGTGGGGACGAATGTCGGATTACGCTATGCTTATCCAACCTACAAAACCGACACCACCGCCTTGTCATTGCGGCAAGACTTTTCCTTCACTTTGGATTGCACCCTGCGGCACGGGTGAGTTGACATCGGTTTCCGGTTTTGAAGCAAAAGAGTGAGGAAAGCCATGACGTCAGAGGAAGAATAAAAAGACAGACCGGAAACCCCATGAAAAAACGGAGGCAAAAGCCTCCGTTTTTTCAAACAGGAAGAACCGGCGTGCCGGTCTCCGGGGCCATGGATTACATCATGTCGCCCATGCCACCCATACCGCCCATGCCACCCATCGGGGGCACTGCGGGTTTGTCTTCGGCCAGTTCGGCGACCATGCAATCGGTGGTCAGCATCAGACCGGCCACGGAAGCGGCGTTCTGCAACGCGGTGCGCGTAACCTTGGTCGGATCGAGCACGCCTTGTTCGACCATGTCGCCGTATTCGCCGGTGGCGGCGTTGTAGCCGTAGTTGCCCTTGCCTTCGAGAACCTTGTTGACCACGACCGAGGGTTCGTCACCCGCGTTGGCGACGATTTCGCGCAGCGGTTGTTCCAGGGCGCGCAGCACGATCTTGATGCCAGCGTCCTGGTCGTGGTTGTCGCCCTTGAGCGTGGCGAGCTGGATGCGGGCACGCAGCAGCGCCACACCGCCGCCGGGGACGATGCCTTCTTCCACCGCGGCGCGAGTCGCGTGCAGCGCATCTTCGACACGGGCTTTCTTTTCCTTCATTTCGACTTCGGTCGCCGCGCCCACCTTGATGACGGCCACGCCGCCCGCGAGCTTTGCCACGCGCTCTTGCAGCTTTTCGCGGTCGTAGTCGGAGGTGGCTTCCTCGATCTGGACGCGGATTTGCTTGACGCGCGCTTCGATGCGGGAGGCTTCGCCCGCGCCGTCGATGATGATGGTGTTTTCCTTGCCGATCTCGATGCGCTTGGCTTGGCCGAGGTCGCCCAGGGTGGCTTTTTCCAGGGTGAGGCCGACTTCTTCGGCGATCACTTGGCCGCCGGTGAGGACGGCGATGTCCTCGAGCATGGCCTTGCGGCGGTCGCCAAAGCCCGGGGCCTTGACCGCGGCGGTCTTGAGGATGCCACGGATGTTGTTGACCACCAGCGTGGCCAGTGCTTCGCCTTCGACATCTTCGGCGACGATGAGCAGCGGCCGGCCGGCCTTGGCGACTTGTTCCAGCACCGGCAGCAGGTCGCGGATGTTGGAAATCTTCTTGTCGAACAGCAGGACATAAGGGCTGTCCAGCACGGCGACCTGCTTGTCCGGGTTGTTGATGAAATAAGGTGAAAGATAGCCGCGATCAAACTGCATGCCTTCGACGACATCGAGTTCGTTGTTGAGGCTCTTGCCGTCCTCGACGGTGATCACGCCTTCCTTGCCGACCTTTTCCATCGCCTGCGCGATAATGCTGCCGACATCGGCATCGGAGTTGGCGGAGATGGCGCCGACCTGGGCGATTTCCTTGTTGGTGGTGCAGGGCTTGGAAATCTTCTTCAGTTCGTCGATGGTGGCGATCACGGCCTTGTCGATGCCGCGCTTCAGATCCATCGGATTCATTCCGGCGGCGACATACTTCATACCTTCGCGCACGATGGATTGCGCCAGCACGGTGGCGGTGGTGGTGCCGTCGCCAGCGATGTCGGAAGTCTTGGAAGCGACTTCCTTCACCATCTGCGCGCCCATGTTCTCGAATTTGTCCTTGAGTTCGACTTCCTTGGCGACGGAAACGCCGTCCTTGGTGACGGTGGGGGCGCCGAACGAGCGCTCCAGCACGACGTTGCGGCCCTTGGGGCCGAGCGTGACCTTGACGGCGTTGGCCAGGATATTGACGCCAGCGACCATGCGCTCGCGGGCGGAATCGCCGAACTTGACTTCTTTAGCTGCCATTTATAGAACTCCAGAAAAATCGGTTGGGAGGTTGAGTCGTGAAAAGCGGGGTGGAAAGGCTTATGCCTCGACCACACCCATGATGTCTTCTTCGCGCATGACAAGCAGTTCGTCTCCATCGACCTTCACGGCCTGCCCGGCGTATTTGCCGAACAGCACACGGTCGCCGGCCTTGACGGCCATCGGGCGGACCTTGCCATCGTCGAGAATCTTGCCGTTGCCCACGGCCAACACCTCACCCTGATCGGGTTTCTCACCCGCGGTATCCGGAATCACGATGCCACTGGCGGTCTTGCGCTCGGCTTCCAGACGCTTGACGATCACGCGATCGTGCAGGGGACGGATTTTCATTGACTTTGCTCCTCTCTTTCAGATTCGACGAGGCGGGCTCGCGCCCGCCGGGAAATGTTCAGGCCCGACGCCTTTCGAGCCGGGCCAGATTGTTAGCACTCAACGCCAACGAGTGCTAATAATAGGGATGAAGCTCCCCGATTTCAAGAGGCCGCGACACGAAGGCTTGCGGCGAAGCTGTGGATAATTTATATGCCATGAAAGACATTCAAGGATTTTGCGCGTCACCAGACATAGCGCAGGCACGGGTGGGACACAATCCGAGATTGCAAGTCATGCCATATAATTAATGTCACAGTGTATAACGTCGCCAAAGATTTTGTCACAAAAAGCATGGATGAAATATCAACGCGCAAAAAACGAGAAACACCCCCTGTTGCCCCAATTTTAGGCGGCGGTCGCCGGTGTTGGCTTCGTAGGCGTAACGGTGTTCAATCGTGCCGATGCGCGTGGCGCTGACTTGATCGGTGTCGCCCAAGTAACTGGTTTGGACTTGCCCAGATTACGCAATGCTAATTCACCCTACTGGCTACTTGTTTTTTTGTGTATCCAAGCTTTCTATCCAAGTGCCAAGCTTGTAATCTCGACAGACAAGCTCTTGAACGAAACCCAGAAAGTCATTCGACATGACAGCGCAGAACGGCTCAGATCTCGACAGGAAGTAAATTTGGCCTGAAGAGTTGAAGGCGTAAAAGTTGCCAAGATCATCCTGCGCGAATATTGCACCACCTTTTAATTGACCTTCCTCTACAGGAGAAAACCATCCTTCCTCTACCTCTATAGGAGAAAACCATTCCTCGCGAAAGCTCAACTCTTCATTAATGTCACCGTATCCTACTTTAAGTAACCAATTCCGCAGAGAAAGTGGCAGAGAAGTCCCTATTCTCCCTTCCAAGTGTCGCAGTTCATCGGGCGAGGTCTGTGCATACACTTCGAATATCGGCTTGCTCTTGAATAAGCCCTTACGTCTTGCTGAGAGTACAGCCTTTGCAAGTTCATCAATGCTCGTATTCATTTGTCGCATCCGCAGTGGTTTACTACTGCAGAGCCACCCCCATGAATTGCAGATCCTGGTACGAAGAGCGTCCGGTTTATGAATCGGCGCCAAGCAGGCCATGTATGGTTTCCGCCAATTTTCGCAGCAACCGGGTCCATTAAATCATGCAAGTCGGGGCGTGGGCCGCCAACTGGGATGTGGTCGCCATTCAAGCGGTTTCCAGTCCTGTTCAGCCAGCGGATGAAGCGGTTTCTAGAATGTTTCATTGCCCTATTGGGAATCAAACTATGCGAGAAGTTAGACCACTGGATGTCGGCGTGGGTGTAGTCGTTTTCATTTTTGGCTCCTCACTCATTGACAGGCAAGCAAACAACAACATTATCCCGAAGGATATTATACGCAGAGCTCGCTTATTTTTCCAGGCAGCCTGCTGCATCGGAAATCGCGCCAAATCCGCATTTCCCTGTCAGCCACAATTGATGCCCATTGGATGCCTGGATCGCTATTACCCCATACTCATCCGAATGTGCGTAGTCGACGACCACATCTTCCCATCGTTGTCTGATAATATCATATTGAATGAGATTTCCGCCAAACCTGGTGGTCATTCCATTGGCTGATATTATTGCATAATGTGCTCCAGCGTGATTCCAAAATCTCATTTTTTCTTTTCCTATTTTTGGAACTGCAAAAACAAAAGCCTTTGATACGATACAAACATACAGATCATTGGTCTTGCAATATTGTGCAGGAGTAATCACATCCAGCAGCCGAACCCCATTTCTGCTGACTCCCAGCACAGCCTTGCCGTCAAAAATGTTTGCATATTCCGCTTCCTCCGCTAGAGCATCACACGGTAGAAAGGATGACA
>JAITCV010000225.1 GCA_031282905.1 Azoarcus sp.
CCATTCTTGCCGAAGGGATCAATCGCGGCGGTGTACAAGTGTTGTGGGGTGTATTGACGGCCCAGTTGCACGACACCGAACTTGGTTTGCAAATTCACGAAGGACTGACGGTCGCCCGCGCCGCCCCACAAACCATCGGAACCGTTACGGTCACCTTGAATACCAGCTTCATAGGTAAAGCCAACCTTCAGGCCATTGCCAAGCTCTTCGGTACCTTTGAAGCCCAGGCGGTTGGCCTTGGAAACGCCGGAATCGACTGCGCTGCGGCTGCGGACATCGCTATCGATATGGCGATTCTGCAGTGTGTAGCCAAAATCAACGCTGCCATAAATGGTCACGTTCGACTGCGCGAAGGCCGGGGCCGACACCAGGCCGGCGACAGCCAGCGCGATCAGTTTCTTTTGCATATGTGATTCTCCTCAAGTTGAAGTAGCGCTCCCACGTTCGCAGGAACCCGACCAGACCTCTCGGGCGAGAAGTTGGCGGCGATTGTGCAAATTCAACAATGGCTTGCGCAAGCTGAACGGACGAAAAACCCGGATGAGCAGCGTTATCTTGTTGCGGCAGTACAACAAACATCCTCCCGCCCAGACCTTGTGAATGTCTTTAGCATAGGCGTTTCATCGTGCCTTACCCTTGAAATGCGCCGGTTCCGCTCGTTTTCGCTTTCTCCACTTTCCGCGTCCCGATGCCTATCCCATCATTCCCTACCATGGTGCTCTGATTTCTCGGCGTCGGCGGTCTGGCGCCCAAGTGTCTGGTTGATTTTGGCTGACTTTTCCGACGTGACACGCGAAGTGCTTCGGCGGGATGTGCTGGTTGGCGAGCTTCCCGACCTCGAGACCTTCAAGGCCGCTTTCGCCGACTCGCGTCCGGTTTTCGAATTACATTCGAAAACATGAAGGTGCCTCTTTTTCGGAATTTTGGAAACCATCGAGGGCACACCGCCAGACGCTTGGAGGAAACAACATACGTGGCCAGGATCGGGGGCCAAATGAAAATTCGCGCGCTTCCCGGAAAAATCCGGGGCTACAATCCCGAACCCATTCCGGACGGCTTCCATGCTGCGCATCACCGAACTTCGCCTGCCACTCGACCATTCCCCCGAGGCGTTGAAAGCGGCCATCGTCTCCCGGCTGCAAATCGAGGCCACCGCACTGATCCGTTTCACCATATCCAGGCGTAGTCATGACGCACGCAAAGGTCTGGATTTCATCTATACCATTGATGCCGATGTCGCCGACGCGGCGCTCGAAGCCCGGCTACTGGCGCAATTTGCCGACGATCGTCATATTTCTGCCACACCCGCCACCAACTACCGCCTCGTCGCCCGCGCACCGGCGCGGCTGACGCATCGCCCGGTGGTCGTGGGTTTCGGGCCTTGCGGCATCTTCGCCGCGCTGCTGCTCGCACAAATGGGATTCCAGCCACTGGTGCTGGAACGCGGCAAGGCGGTGCGCGAACGCACCCAGGATACCTGGGCATTGTGGCGGGAATGCACGCTCGACCCCGAATCCAATGTGCAATTCGGCGAAGGCGGCGCAGGAACCTTTTCCGATGGCAAGCTCCATAGCCAAATCAAGGACCCACGCCATTTGGGGCGCAAAGTATTGACCGAATTCGTCAAAGCGGGCGCGCCCGAGGAAATCCTCTATCTCGCCAAACCTCATATCGGTACTTTTCGCCTGGTTGCCATGGTTGAAAAAATGCGCGCCGAAATCGTGGCGCTCGGTGGTGAAATCCGTTTCCGCGCCAAGCTTGTCGATTTATTGATTGAAAAGGGCCACGCGCGCGGAGTAAAACTTGCGAATGGCGAGGAAATCCGCAGCGACCACATCATCCTTGCCCTTGGGCACAGCGCGCGAGATACATTCGAAATGCTTCACACGCGCGCAGTCTTCATGGAAGCCAAGCCATTTTCGATCGGTTTTCGCATCGAGCACCCACAATCGCTGATCGACCGCGCCCGCCACGGCAAATACGCAGGCCATCCGCTATTGGGCGCGGCGGATTACAAACTCGTCCATCACGCAAGGAATGGCCGCGCGGTCTATAGCTTCTGCATGTGTCCCGGCGGCATCGTGGTCGCGGCCACCTCCGAATCAGGGCGGGTCGTCACCAATGGCATGAGTCAGTATTCACGCGCCGAGCACAATGCCAACGCGGGTCTCGTGGTCGGCATTTCGCCCGCGGATTATCCCGGCGGACCACTCGCGGGCATCGCCTTGCAGCGCGAACTCGAGTCCCGCGCCTTTGAACTTGGCGGCGGCAACTACCACGCCCCCGCGCAACGGGTCGGCGATTTTCTGCGCGGGCAGGCATCGACAACGCTTGGCGAAGTCCAGCCCTCCTATCGGCCCGGGGTACAGCTCACCAATCTGGCAACCGCCCTGCCGCCTTACGCCATCGAAGCCATCCGCGAAGCCATCCCCGCCTTCGACCGCCAGATCAAGGGTTTCGCCATGGCGGACGCCATACTCACCGGGGTAGAAACCCGCACTTCGTCACCGCTGCGCATCCCCCGGGGCGACGACCTGCAAAGCATGAACATTCGCGGGCTCTACCCGGCCGGCGAGGGCGCGGGCTACGCGGGAGGCATTCTATCGGCGGGTGTGGACGGCATCAGGGCCGCGGAAGCAGTGGCAATGGCAATCCAGGAGACAGAAAACAGAAACCAGGAAGATTGAACAGATGGCGGCATTCATGCCGGTTTGTCGTAAACCCGACAGAGCTCGTCTTCCGTCATCTGAAAATCATCGTCGGCGCGCCATGCAATGTATCCCGCAATAGCGTTATCGCCGGTTATTGACCCAGCAATCAAATATACATATTCTCGGAATCTGTTGATTACAAGTAGTTGATTTTTAAGTAATTATTCATAATCCGCATTCCAAAATAATTTCAGACCAATAAAAATTCCATCCATCTGCCTATTCACCATTGCGCCATCGCCGGGATGGCACCGATCTTGCGTGTATTTCTGTCGCGCTTTCCACACCTATGCAAACCAACGGCGAACAAGGAATTACAATGACGTTTACATCCACTTTCAACACGATTCGTGACGGCCTTGCCGCTGGCGCTGTTGTTCCCTTCATTGGCGCCGACGCGCTGGCCGACGTGGCCCACACCATCACGGGCAAGAAAATTCCAGCAACCAGTGACGAACTCATCTATGCACTCAACAACGGCCAACCCATGGCCGCGCGACTGATGTACGAATTTCCACGCGCGGCGATGAATATCGAACTCAAGCGTGGTCGCGCCGCCGTCAGCCGCACGCTGGAATCCATCTATGCCGACACTGCCTGGAGCGCGGCGGCGATGCACACCTGGCTTGCCGGACTGGATTTACCCTACATCATCGACATCAACCGCGACACCGGCCTGCAACAGGCATGGGCCAAGCGTCCCCACACCCTGGTCGTCGGCATTGCCCGGATCAACGCGGGCACCCGTTACAAACTCTTCCGCCACGATGGCGGCAGCTACCACGCCGCCATGGATGAAAGCGGCATTGACCCCAACGCGCCGATCCTGTTCAAGCCCTGTGGTACGCCATGGCCGGAACCCAGTTGGATTGCATCGGATGCCGACTTTGTCGACTACATCACCGAACTCATGGGTGGCTTCGCCATCCCGCCCTATATCAAGGCCCGCCGCAAAGGACTGCGCTACCTCATCATTGGCACACGCTTGAACCGCGATACCGTACGCATGTTGCTCTCCGACTTCATCCATGCCGCCGCCGAACCCGCAGGCTGGGCGCTGATCGCGGGCGCCAACGCCAAGGAAAAACGCTATTGTGCCCGTCTCGGTCTGGAAGTGATCGAAGCCGACTGGCGCGAACTCGCCGGACTTCCCGCGCGCCAAGCGGCCTGAAAATAGCCAGGAAATCCCGAACGCTGACGGCCCGCGGCTCTTCCAGAAAACCGTGTGGATTGCCAGCGTGTCTCGCAATGACAAGTGAAGATGTGCGTTTGTTTGTTGATTTGCCCTGATTTTCAGAAAAGAGTTTCCTGTTTTCCGCAATAGGCATGTGTCGCCCCTACGTCCGTAACAGGCGCGGAGTCCGGAACCAATTTCGAAAAAATATCAGGCAACATCAGCGTGGCCAAAGTACGTTGAGTGAATAAATAACGTCCATCGACGACGAATCCAAGTTCTTCCCATGGAACAGCATTATTTAGAAGTTCAACAGCATAACGCGTATCCATCGCCATTTTCGGGAAAAGCGCCAAGATCGCTCCATCATATGCTTCGCATGGGTGCATAAAAAATGGCTGGCTGTTCCTGGTTTTATGATTTACATAAATGCGGGGACCGGGAGTTTTACAGTAATCCCGCCCCCATTGCCACCAATTACTTTCGTCAAACTTCTGTATCCGGCGCGCCAAGAGTCTTGTTTTGTAACGATCCAGATGGGGATGCCTGATATTGTAGATCATGCGTCTGGTTTCGCCCGTTTTTGCCGTGTGCGAGCAAACGAATTCAAGATTACCTTCAGGATGAATATATACGTCGTCCGCCCCGGACACCCCACCCACCTTGACATCAAAAAGTTCGGCAAGAGGAACGGAAAGCATCGAATGGGTAAAGATAATCTGTCCACGGAAATGGGTCATTTTCCTTTCTTCCCATTTTTCATGATCAATCCGCCGACAAAGAGTCATGCGTGAGAAATCTCCGCGCACAAAACGGAAAATCGCACAATTGGGGATGGCATTGGAAAAAATCCTCATATCCCCCAGTTCGATCCAGTGCGTGATCGTACCTTGCGCATACAACCAGTCATTCAGGCGAGCAGCGGCTGTAAGCTTGATGAATTCACGCGGAACAATGAAAATCAACTCTCCACCATCAGCCAAGTGACGTACACATTTTTCAATAAAAAATAAAAACAAGTTCGAACGCCCGTCGAAGAGC
>JAITCV010000237.1 GCA_031282905.1 Azoarcus sp.
CGCCCGAAAGGAGAAATCTCCCATGTCGATCCATGTGGCACTGTCTCACGTCACCTCCTACCGCTACGATCGCCCGATCACGCTTGGCCCGCAGGTGGTGCGCCTGCGCCCCGCGCCGCACAGCCGTACCCGTATCCTGTCTTATTCGCTCCGGGCCGTGCCGGAGAAGCACTTCATCAACTGGCAGCAAGACCCGCAGTCGAACTACCTCGCCCGCCTGGTTTTTCCCGAAAAAACCACATCGTTCTCGGTCGAGGTCGATCTGGTCGCCGAGATGGCGGTGTTCAACCCGTTCGACTTCTTCCTTGAGCCTCATGCCGAAAAAACGCCGTTCAAGTACGACGCGGGACTGACCCATGAACTTGCGCCCTACCTGCTGAAGCTTCCCGCCCAACCCCGATTTGCCGCCTACCTCGCCGCCATCGACCGCCGCGAACGGCGCACGGTGGATTTCCTCGTCGATCTCAACCACAGGCTGTTCGAGCATGTCCAATACCTGATCCGGCTGGAACCCGGCGTGCAGACGCCGGAAGAAACCCTCGACAAACGTTCCGGCTCATGCCGCGATTCGGCCTGGCTGCTCGTCCAGTTGTTGCGTCATCTGGGGCTGGCCGCGCGTTTCGTCTCCGGCTACCTGATCCAGCTTACCCCCGACGTGAAGCCGCTCGATGGCCCCTCCGGCCCGGCGACGGATTTCACCGATCTGCACGCCTGGTGCGAGGTCTATTTGCCCGGCGCGGGCTGGGTGGGGCTCGACCCGACGTCCGGCCTGCTTGCCGGAGAAGGACACATTCCGCTCGCCTGCTCGCCCGATCCGCTTTCGGCCGCGCCGATCAGCGGCGCGCTCGACCCGTGCGAAGTCGAATTCGATCACAGGATGAGCGTCACCCGCGTCCTGGAAACGCCCCGCGTCACCAAGCCCTATGCCGAGGAGCAATGGCGCGAGATCGAACGGGTCGGCCACCTCGTCGACGCCGAACTGCGCGCCCATGACGTGCGCCTCACCCAGGGCGGCGAGCCGACGTTCGTTTCGGTCGACGACCCCGATGGCGAGGAATGGAATACCACCGCGATGGGGCCCGACAAGAAGCGTCTGGCCGCCGATTTGTATCACCGCCTGCGCCAGCGCTATGGCGAGCATGGCCTTGTTCATTTCGGCCAGGGCAAGTGGTATCCGGGCGAGCAGTTGCCACGCTGGTCGCTCAATTGTTTCTGGCGGCGCGACGGCGAGCCGATCTGGCAGCGTCCCGAACTCATCGCCGACGAAGCCGCGCCCACGGGGGCCGACGAACTCATCGGCGGGCGCTTCCTGCACGCCCTCGCCCGGCGGCTCGGACTCGACCCGGATCATGTCTTTCCCGCCTACGAGGACGTGTTTTATTACCTGTGGCGTGAGCGCCGCCTGCCGATCAATGTCGATCCTCTCGACTCGCGGGTCGACAACCCGCTGGAGCGCGAGCGCCTGCGCCAGATCTTCGGGCGCGGATTGTCCCGCGTCGCCGGTCATGTCCTGCCGGTCACGCGCGATCCGGCCGGCGGCTGGCAGAGCGGGCCGTGGTTCCTGCGCTCGGAACGCTGTTACCTGATTCCCGGCGATTCGCCGATGGGTTATCGCCTGCCGCTCGACTCGCAACCGTGGGCAGCGGAGAGCGATTACCCGTGGGTGCGCCAGCCCGACCCTTTCGAACGCTACCGCCCCTTGCCCGCGCACGCCATCTTGCGGCGGCAGTTTGCTCAGCGCGCCAGGGCGCAAGCCGTGGCAGCCGCGTCGACTTCCACCTCTGCGGCCCCGACGTCCACATCGACCGCCTCCGCCGCCCGCCCGCCCCGGATCTTCGAATCCGCGCATTGGGTGGTGCGCACCGCGATGTGCGCCGAGGCGCGAAACGGCACGCTGCACCTCTTCATGCCGCCGCTCTCCGCGCTGGAGGATTACCTCGAAATCGTCACCGCCATCGAGGAGACCGCCGCCGAACTGCGCCAGCCCGTGCTGCTCGAAGGCTATGAGCCGCCGCGCGACGCCCGCCTGCAACACTTCCGCATCACTCCTGATCCAGGTGTCATCGAGGTCAACATCCATCCCGCCGCTTCGTGGGATGAACTCGTCGCCCAGACCACCCACCTCTACGAGACCGCCCGCCGCTGCCGCCTCAGCACCGAGAAGTTCATGATCGACGGCCGCCATACCGGCACCGGCGGCGGCAACCACTTCGTGCTGGGCGGCGAAACCCCGGCGGATTCGCCCTTCCTGCGCCGCCCCGACCTGCTCAGGAGCCTGGTGAGTTACTGGCACAACCACCCGAGCCTGTCCTATCTGTTCTCCGGACTGTTCATCGGCCCGAGCTCGCAAGCGCCCAGGATCGACGAGGCCAGGAACGATTCGGTACCCGAACTGGAATTGGCCTTCAAGGAGATGAGCCGCCTTGCCATGGATGCGAACGCCTGCCCGCCGTGGCGGGTCGACCGTCTGTTGCGCAACCTGTTGATCGATGTGACCGGCAACACCCATCGCGCCGAATTCTGCATCGACAAGCTCTATTCCCCCGACGGTCCCGCCGGACGCCTCGGCCTGCTGGAATTGCGCGCCTTCGAGATGCCGCCGCACGCGCGCATGAGCCTCACCCAGCAACTGCTGCTGCGCGCCCTGGTTGCCCATTTCTGGCAAACCCCTTACGCTCCGCCACGGCTGGCGCGCTGGGGCACGGAATTGCATGACCGTTTCCTGCTGCCGCATTTCGTCTGGCAGGATTTCGTCGATGTCATCGAGAATCTGCAGGCCGCCGGTTATCCCCTGGAGCCCGCGTGGTTCGCGCCACATTTCGAATTCCGCTTTCCAAAATATGGCGACTACATGGTCAAGGGCATGGAACTGGAACTGCGCGCCGCGCTCGAACCCTGGCACGTCATGGGCGAGGAAGGCGCGCCCGGCGGCACCGTGCGCTATGTCGATTCTTCGCTCGAACGGATGCAGGTCAAATTGCGCGGCGCAAGCCCCGAACGCTATGTCGTCACCTGCAATGGCGTGCCGCTTCCCCTGCGGGCGAGCGGCGTCGTGGGCGAATTCGTCGCCGGGGTGCGCTACCGCGCCTGGCAGCCCGCCTCGGCCCTGCATCCGACCATCGGCATCGACAGTCCGCTCACCTTCGACATCGTCGACACCTGGAACGAGCGCAGTCTCGGCGGTTGCCAATATCATGTCGCCCATCCCGGCGGACGCAGCTTCGACACCTTCCCGATCAACGCCTTCGAGGCCGAAAGCCGCCGCATCGCCCGTTTTTTCCGCATCGGCCACAGCCCTGGACGAATCGCCGCGCGTGAAATCCAACCCCAGGCGGAATTCCCTTTCACGTTAGACTTGCGTCATCACTGAACGCACCACCCTCGCCTCCATGCCCACCGGCATCCTGCACGACTATCGCCCGCACAGCGGCCGTTATGACGAAATGTTCGTCCGGCGCGGAGAAGCGCGCCCCCATTGGCGGCTGTTCGCCGAACGGCTGGGAGGCTTTCCCAGCGAGGAACTCGTCCAGCGCGCCGAGTTCGTGCGCGGCGCGATCGAAGCCGACGGCGTGAGCTACAACGTTTATGCCGACCCCCAGGGCATGCGCCGTCCGTGGGAACTCGACATGCTGCCGCTCATCATCAGCGCCGACGAATGGCAAACCCTGTCGGCGGCGATCGCCCAGCGCGCGCGCCTGCTCAACGCCATGCTCGCTGATCTCTACGGCCCGCAAGCCCTGCTCGCCGAAGGCTTGCTGCCGCCCGCGCTGGTCTTCGGCCAACATGCTTTCCGCTGGCCCGCGCGCGGCATCCAGCCCCTGGGCGGCGTCTGGCTGTTCAGCTACGCATGTGACATCGCGCGCGCCCCCGATGGGCGCTGGTGGGCGATCGCCGACCGCTGCCAGGGCCCCTCGGGCGCGGGTTACGCGCTGCAAAACCGCATCATCGTCTCGCGCGCGTTTCCGGTGGCCTTTCGCGACATGCACATCCACCCGCTCGCCTCCTATTTCCGCGCCATGCAGGAGAGCCTGGCGCGGCTCGCCGCCAGCGCCAACGAATCGCCGCTCACCGTGCTGCTCACCCCCGGGCCATACAACGAAACCTATTTCGAGCACGCCTTCCTCGCCCGTTATCTCGGTTTCCCGCTGGTCGAAGGGCAAGACCTCACCGTGCGCGACCACACCGTCTTCCTGAAAACCCTGCGCGGCCTGCGCCGGGTGCACGCCATCCTGCGCCGCCTGGACGACGATTTCTGCGACCCGCTCGAATTGCGCGCCGACTCCGCCCTCGGCATCCCCGGCATGCTCGGCGCCCTGCGCGCCGGACGGGTGGTGCTCGCCAACGCCATCGGCAGCGGCGTACTCGAATCCGGTGCCCTGTTCGGCTTCCTGCCCGCGATCTGCGAACGCCTGCTCGGCGAAAAACTCGCCATGCCCTCGGTGGCAAGCTGGTGGTGCGGCGAACCGCCCGCGCTGAAATACGTGCTCGGCCATCTCGACGAACTGGTCATCAAACCCGCCTTTCCCAGCATGCACATGGACGCGGTATTCGGCCACCAATTGAAGGGCGAGGAACGCCGGCGGATGATCGAACGCATCCTCGCCCAGCCCCACGCCTACGTCGCCCAGGAGTGGGTACGGCTCGCCCAGGCGCCGGTATGGCGGCATCAGCGCCTGCTGCCGCGCTCGGTCGGCATCCGGGTGTTTTCCTGTGCCGCCGCCGACGGCGGTTACATCGTGATGCCTGGAGCATTGGGCCGGGTCGCCGCGAACGCCGGGATGGAAGTCATCTCCATGCAACGCGGAGGATTGTCCAAGGACACCTGGATACAAGCCCAAGCCCCGGTGACGCGCGCCACCTTGCTCAAACGCCGCCTCGGGGTGGACGACCTCGCGCGCAATGGCGTCGACATCCCGTCACGGGTAGGAGAAAACCTGTTCTGGCTCGGACGCTATGCCGATAGGGTCGAGCACGGCGCGCGTCTGTTGCGCGCGGCCCTCTCGCGCGTGGCAAGCAGCGATGCCGACGGACCAAACCTGGCCGGTCTGCTCGAAGCAGCCCGCCGCCTGGGCTTCCTGACCGATGACGACAAAGAAAGCGACAAGGACAGCGAACCGGCGGCAACCGGCGCGGACAACACGCTCGAACACGATCTCATCACCGCGCTCGCCGACCCCGGGCGCGCCGGCTCGGTCGCCGCCAACCTGCGCGCCCTGGCTTTTTCCGCCGGACAAGTGCGCGAACGCCTGTCCCTGGACAACTGGCACGCCCTGAACAGCCTCGGACAACTGCTCGACACCCCCATCGGCAGCACCGACCAGGCGCTCTTCGCCATCGACCGCGTGATGCAAGCCTGCATTTCCATGGCCGGTTTCGCCCATGACGACATGACCCGCGACGAAGGCTGGCGCTTCCTCATCCTCGGCCGCCGCATCGAACGCCTCGAAGGCTTGGCCGGACTGATCCTGACGCCGGTCGAAGCCGCGCCCGACACCCGCGAACAGATGCTCGAATGGCTGCTGGAAGCCACCAACTCCATCGTCACCTACCGCGCCCGTTACCGCCGCGCGCCCGAACTGCTGCCCGCCCTTCACCTGATCGTGTTCGACCGCAGCAATCCCCATGCCGTGAGCTTCCAGGTCGACATCCTGCGCGAATACCTCGCGCTCACCGCGCGCGAACTCGGCCACCCCTACCCCTCGCTGATGATCGACCCCCTCGCCCGCCGCCTGGAAGACTTCGACCTCACCCGTTTCGAAGCCGAAGACGAAAGCCTGGAACTCGCCCTCGGCACCCTGCGCACCCTGCTCCGCGAAGCCATCGACTGCGCGCAAAACCTCTCCGACGAAGTGCACCGGCGTTATTTCACCCACACTTCGCGCCCGATGCTGCTGCGCCGGGTAGCCTGAACCCATGGACGCCGTGCGCTACCTCATCCGTCACGACACCCGCTATCGCTACGACCAGCCGGTTGGCGAATCGCGCCAGATCGTGCGCCTCACCCCGCGCGCGCTGCCCCGCCAGCGCTGCCTGAGCCATGCGCTGGAGATTCGCCCCCAACCCCGGCGCAGCGAGAATTTCATCGATGGTTTCGGCAACCATGCATGCTCACTTCATTTCGAGCACGAACACGACGAACTGTTCGTGCGCGCCGAAAGCCTGATCGAACTCAGCCCGCCGCCGCCCCGCGAACTCGCCGCCAGCCCGGCATGGGAAGAAGCCAGCGAACAGCTCGCCTACCGCGCCGGACGCACCTTCGACTCCGAATTGCTGGAAGCCTGCGGTTTCCTGTTCGAATCGCGCCATGTGCGGGTCAAGCGCGAATTCGCCGACTACGCATATGCCGACTTCCTCCCCGGCGCGCCGCTGCTGCTCGGCGCCGAGCGCCTGATGCGGCGCATCCACGATGAATTCACCTATGACACCACCGCCACCGACATCTCGACCCCGGTCACCGAGGTCTTCGACAAGCGGCGTGGCGTCTGCCAGGACTTCGCCCACCTGATGCTCTCCTGCCTGCGCTCGCTGGGCTTGGCCGCGCGCTACGTATCCGGCTACATCCTTACCCACCCGCCCCAGGGCAAGACCCGCCTCATCGGCGCCGACGCCACCCACGCCTGGATATCGGTTTTCTGCCCCGGCATGGGCTGGGTAGACTTCGACCCCACCAACGCGCAAATCCCCAGCCTGGAGCACGTCACCCTCGGCTGGGGCCGGGATTTCAGCGACGTCTCCCCCTTGCGCGGCGTCATCCTCGGCGGCGGCGGCCACGAACCGGAAATCGCCGTCACCATGGTGCCGGAAGCGGAACGCGCGGTACTGTATCCGGCAGAAGCCTGAAACGAAGCAGGAGCACGGCGCGCCGCGCCCCACAGCAGAAGGTTTTACCCGCTGCGGTTTGCGGGCGAATCCATCCATCGAAGCGCCAGAGAACGCTCAGCGGTCGTATATCTGAAGTTACGCCAGAAAATATCAATCAAAGACCGGCTCTTTTATCTTCCCGAAAAGATTGCGCCCTGTTTGAATATATTTTGAGCAAAGACAGCGATCCTTTTTCAAAAACCTGGCCTCCAAGTCGAACAGGCCCACGCTGTTGGTTTTGTCTCTCATGAGACATACCATTTCATATGAATTCCTGAATTCCGAGTGCAGCCCTCGATCCGGACTTGAATCCCGACGGGATACACGCGCATGACTTATACAAGATGGCAAATCTCCCTGGTCTTGGCTACAATGCGCCCTGCTTTTCCCCAACCCTGAAATTACCCGAAAGGAGAACACCATGACAAAAACCGTTGTCGTCCATCATTCTGGCTATGGTCATACCAAGCGCCTGGCCGAGGCCGTGGCTGAAGGCGCGGGCGCGGAACTTCTCGCCATCGATGCCGAAGGCAACCTTTCCGATGCCGATTGGGAAAAACTCTCCGCCGCCGACGCCATCATCTTCGGCTCGCCCACCTACATGGGCAATGTGAGCTGGCAATTCAAGAAATTCGCGGACGCCTCCTCCAGGATCTGGTTTCAGCAAGGCTGGAAGGACAAGGTATTCGGCGGCTTCACCAACAGCGGCAGCGTGAATGGCGACAAGCAGGTCACGCTCACTTACCTGCAAACCCTGGCCCTGCAACATGGCGGCCTGTGGGTGGGCTTGGGAATCCTCCCCGCCAGCGCGAAAGCGAACACGCGCGACGACATCAATTGGCTGGGCGCTTTCGGTGGTCTCTTCGGTCGCACGCCGGGCGATGCGGGCGTCGACGAAATGTCCCCCGGCGACCTCGAGACCGCCAAACTCTATGGCCGACGCATCACGGAAATCGCCGGAAAATTCCACGCCTGAGTTGGATTTTGCGGGGATGTGCGCCCCTGCCGAAGCGGGGGCAAACTGAAAGGTTCTGGAAAAGCCGCGGGTCTGCGGTCTTCGCTTTGGGCGCATCATCCCGGACTGGACAAGATCACGGTCTCCCCGCCCAACTCCGGCGCGCTGGCTGGAGCCTGCCCGCCCCCGCCGATATACACCACCACGCCAATGACGACCGCCACCACCGTCGCCCATCCGATGCGGTCGACATAACGGTGCAGCGCCGTTTCCATCCGCACCCCGCCCCAGGCCATCAGCGCGGCGACGAGGGAAAACCTCGCGCCCCGGCCAATCAGGGAAGCCAGCGCGAATGGCAGGAGCGGCATCGCCAGCACCCCGGCGGCAATGGTGAACACCTTGTAGGGAATCGGCGAAAATCCAGCGACGAACACCGCCCAGAAACCCCATTGCCGAAACCAGTTCTCCGCGATCTGGTAACTTCCCCAATAACTGCTCCCGCGCAGCCAGGGCGCGATCGCATCGAAAGCAAAGACCCCGATCAGATAACCGAACAATCCGCCGGCCACCGAGGCCAGCGTGGTCAGCAAAGCGAAACCAAACGCTCGTCTTGGCTGGGCAAGACACATCGGCGCCAACATCACATCGGGCGGAATGGGGAAAAACGAGGATTCGGCAAAACTCAGCGTACCGAGATACCACGGCGCATGGCGATGACGCGCCCATTGCATGGCACGACGGTAAAGAGGAGAAAAAATCTTCATCTGCATTCCAGTCAGGCTGATGCCTGCCATGATAACGATTTGCCCGACACCAATGTGGGGCCGACTCCCAGTCGCCAGATCGAAATGACCGGTGGCCGCGCTGATTTCTTTCTCACCACAGCTCCAAGCTTACTCACGACAAGATACGCATGATTTCCCCCGACGGTCCACTTTCCCCGCTTCCCGCCATCCTGCTCATCGGCCCCACCGCCAGCGGCAAGACCGCCTGCGCGCTGGCGCTCGCGCGCGAACTGGCGGTAGAGATCATCAGCGTGGATTCGGCGCTGGTCTATCGTGACATGGACATCGGCACCGCCAAACCGACCGCCGCCGAGCGCGCGATCTGCCCCCACCATCTGATCGACCTCATCAGCCCGGAGGCCAGCTATTCCGCCGCGCGATTTTGTGCCGATGCCCACCGCCTGATCGCGGAAATCAGCGCGCGCGGCCGGATTCCGCTGCTTGTCGGCGGCACCATGCTCTACTACAAGACGCTACGCGACGGACTTGCCGAATTGCCCCAGGCCGACGCCGGTTTGCGCGCCGACCTCGATCGCCGCGCCCGGGACGAAGGCTGGCCCGCGCTCCATGCCGAACTGCGCCGTCTCGACCCCGAAACCGCCGCCCGCCTCGCGCCCAACGATGCCCAACGCATCCAGCGTGCCCTTGAAATCGTACTGCTCGGCGGCTTGCCGCTCTCCGCGCTCCAGGCGCGCAGCACGACCCCCCCCTTGCCTTTTCGCCCGATCACGGTCGCGCTCGCCCCCGGTGCGCGCGGCGAACTGCACGCCCGCATCGCAAGCCGGTTCGAGCAGATGCTGGCGCACGGCCTGGTCGACGAAGTTGCCGCCCTCCGTCGACGCTACCGCCTCACCCCCGAACTGCCCGCGATGCGCTGCGTCGGCTACCGGCAAGCCTGGGCCTATCTCGACGGCGAAATCGACCTGGACGGTCTGCGCGCCACCGGCATCGCCGCCACCCGCCAACTGGCGAAACGGCAACTCACCTGGCAACGCCAGTTCCGCGAACGATGGCCGGAATGGCAAGAAGTCGATTGCCTGCGTCCCGATCTGGCGGAGGCGGTGCGCGCCGCCGTACTCGCGCGCCTATGATTTTTTCACCACCGGCAACAACACCACCCGCGTAGCGGCAAGGCGGTCATGGAAAAACTGCCGTTCAGGGTCGAACAAGGCCCACAGCAAACCCGCGCCGCACGACAGCACCGACGGCCACGCCAATGCGCAGCGCAAGCTGGCGCGTCCCACGGACAGCCCGCGCCCATCGGCGGCAACCACTTTCAACCGCCACGTCTGCATCGCCAGCGTCTGTCCATGGCGATGCCAATACCAGATGAAATAGCCGCTGAGCACGGCGACGGCATGCAACAGCTCCAGCCAGCCCAACCAGGCGGGCGAAGCTTTCGCATCCAGCCCCCACAAAATGAACGCCCACGGCGCCAGCCAGGCAAAGGCCAACACGCCGACGAGCAGCAGCATCTCATACAGCATGCACGCCAGACGGCGGCGCAGGCCGGCCAGTTCGACCACCGTCCTGGCGGTTGATGCCGGTGAAACGGATGTTGGAACATTCATCGAAATACCTCGTTGCGCTGCCACTTTCGATTGCCCAGCGCTCGTGGCGATCCACGCTGCGGTCCATCTATGCTAAATACATAGACAGGGACGACGCATGCGCCGCCCACAGGCCGCCTGGATTGCCACGGACCTTTCACTCGCAATGACGAATGCTCGTATTGGCTTTTGGCTTTGTCGATCTGCTCTAAAGCGGTTTCGGCGAATCATCGCCGATTGGCTGATTTTCGGCCTTTGCCTTTTCGAGCGCCTGCCTGGCATGTTGCAGCCATGGGCGATTGATCAGTTTTGAATAGCGGGTATTCCAGTATCGGCTATCGCTGATGACGTCTTCGTAGAGCGCGCGCGCCTTGTCCCGATCGCCGCCTTCGTCCTGCGCGGTGAGCCAATCGGCATAGCGGCATTTCACTTCCTGGCCCTCGCCCACGGTCAACGCCACATCGAAAGCGGCTCGCGTATCGGCGGAATTCGTACCGGCGAGGGCGCGCGCATACAAAAGCGCCGTGGCCGCGTGTTGGCGGTATTGCGGATATTGGGAATGGAGTTTTTCGATGGTTGCGAGCGAATGGGCCGAATCATCGAGCGCCAACCACGTCCGCGCCATACCCATGAGCAGTTCCGGATCCGTCGAAAAAGGGCCGCTGGCCGCTTGTTGATACTGTTCCAGCGCGGACGCGGGTTTGCCCGCTTCGAGCAGGGCGGTGGCCAGACGGATACGGTTGCCGACCGTGGGCGTGAGTTCAAATGCTTTTTGCGCCATCCGCAGTTCGCGGGCGGGGTCGATGATGCTCGTGATCGCCCGCGCGGCCACGTATCCCATCCGGCTTTGACGTATTTCCGGCAGGAAAACGGCGAAGAAATAGACAATGCTCCCCAACAGGGGAAATCCAAACAAAATATATACCCAGGATGAGTTCTGCCTGCTCTTGATCGCATGGATCGCAAAAAACAGGGCGATCACCACGTGCAGGCCAATACCGAGAAGAGGCATATATCGTTCCTTGTACAAAAAAATGATTTCCGGGCGCGATTATGCCCTGCCTTCACAAGATATGCCCCCGTAACCCAATGCCTTGGCCTCGTTCTTACTGGCGGAGGCGGTGAGATTCGAACTCACGAACGGTTGCCCGTTGCCGGTTTTCAAGACCGGTGCAATCGACCACTCTGCCACACCTCCCGCAACCTGCCTTCAAGACCGATCATGCTATATAGATGATCCGGAAACGGTGGAACAAACCGGTGTCTCGAATGCGGGCGCAGTATATAGCATTGGCTACACGTTTGCCCGCAGCCAGGCATCGAGATCCTGCGAGGTGGCGATGCAGGCCAGCGGAGATTCGGCGGCGAGCGCGTCGTGTGGGTGGGCGCCGTATGTGACGCCAATTCCGGCGACGCCCGCGTTCCTTGCCATCTGTAAGTCATGGGTGGTGTCGCCGATCATCAGGGTACGCTCGGCAGTCACGCCCAGTTCGCACATCAGTTCTTCAAGCATCGCCGGGTGCGGTTTGGAAATGCTTTCGTCGGCACAGCGCGTGGCGTGGAAATAGTTGCCCATGCCGGACTGGGCCAGCACATGGGTCAGTCCCAGCCGACTCTTGCCGGTCGCCACCGCGAGCAGATGCCCTTGCGCACTCAGCCAGTCCAGCATGGCGGGGACGCCGGGAAAAAGCGCGAGCGTCTCGCTGAACGCCAAGTAATGGCGGCGATATGATAAAGACATTTTATGATAATCCCTGGGTGCAAGATCGGGCACCACGTGGGCGAGCGCCTCGCTCAAGCCAAGGCCGATCACATGGCGCGCGCGTTCATCCGATGGCGGCGGCAAGCCGAGGTCGATGCTGGCTGCCTGGATGGCCCGGGCAATCGCCACGGTCGAGTCCATCAGGGTGCCATCCCAGTCAAAAACGATGAGGTCGAAGTTCATGTTCGGTCGAGATTGTCTACGAAATCTTGCAGGGCGAAAGGCAGGGGCGCGGTGAGACTCAGGCGTTCGCCGGTCAGTGGGTGGTTGAAGGTCAGCGATGCGGCATGGAGAAACATGCGGCGCAAACCCCTGGTCTCCAGATTTTTGTTGAGCGCGAAATCGCCATATTTGTCATCGCCGCAGAGTGGAAAACCCAGATGGGCGAGGTGCACGCGAATCTGGTGGGTGCGCCCGGTTTTCAGTTCGATTTCGAGCAGGCTGAATTCCGGCCAGCGCCTGAGCAGACGCGCGATGCTGTGCGCCGCTTTGCCTTCGGCGCTTACCCGCACTCGGCGCTCGCCTTCGGCGGTGAGGTATTTGTGGAGTGGCGCCTTGATGTGCTGGAGCGGATTCAGCCATTGTCCGGCAACCAGGGCGAGGTAGCGTTTTTCCATCGCGCCCGTGCGCATCATGTCATGCAGCGCGGTGAGCGCCGAACGTTTCTTGGCCACGATGAGCAGGCCCGAGGTCTCACGGTCGAGGCGATGCGCGAGTTCGAGCATGCGCGCCTGGGGACGCTGGGCGCGCAATTGTTCGATCACGCCGTGGCTCACGCCGCTGCCGCCATGCACGGCAAGACCGGCGGCTTTGTCGATCACGATGAGCGCTTCGTCTTCGAACACCACCGGCAGAATCTTGCCCACCGAGGCGGGAACGACGCTGGTCGTGGCCGCTCGCATGGGCGGAATCCGCAGATCGTCCCCCACGGCAAGGCGATAGGTCTGTTGTATCCGGCGGCCATTGACCCGCACCTCGCCGCTGCGCAGGATGCGGTAGATATGGCTTTTGGGCACACCCTTGGCCCGCCGCAGCAGGTAGTTGTCGATACGCTGGCCGGCCGCGGTCTCATCGATCTGCTCATGCCGCACAACGGCAGCTTTACCTTGCGTCGTCATCCTGAATATAATCCACGGCTGGTTTGATCCGGTTGCGGTTGTTTATCTCCACGCGCCACGAGGCGGTGAGAGGTGTACAACACGCCGAGCCCGAAACGCGCGCTCCCGGTCGACCATCGCGCGAGCGCCATGCCGCCCAAAAAGGGGCGATGGTAACGCAATCGACAAACTTCGACACACCTGTCCGGCCTTCAAGGCTGAAGACACAGACAACGCGCAAGACGCAAGCAGGATCAAACGCTTCCGCCGTTTCATGATCGGCGAGGGCAAGAGAACACCGACCAGCCTATCCATCACAGCCCAGAATGAACAACCGGATGAACGCAGTCCCTTCCAACAGTTTCTAGACCCGGCCCAGCGCGATGGGTGCGCTGATCGTCCTGCCTGCGCCTGTCAGCGCGGGAGAACGACACACATGAAGCGCATGCTTTTCAACGCGACGCAGGCCGAGGAATTGCGCGTCGCAATCGTTGACGGTCAGAAATTGATCGATCTCGATATCGAATCGGCCAACAAGGAAGAACGCAAGAGCAATATCT
The DNA here is from genome assembly GCA_031282905.1 of Azoarcus sp. GTDB lineage: Bacteria > Pseudomonadota > Gammaproteobacteria > Burkholderiales > Rhodocyclaceae > WRNU01. The sequence continues at coordinate 13,571 of JAITCV010000237.1, forward strand.
ACAAGGCCGTCATCACCCGCATCGAACCCAGCCTTGAAGCCGCCTTTGTCGACTATGGATCGGAAAGGCATGGTTTTCTCCCGTTCAAGGAAATCGCCCGTTCCTATTTCCAGCCGGGCGCGGACTCTCGCGCCACGATCCGCGAGGCCCTGCGCGAAGGCCAGGAACTGATCGTCCAGGTCGAAAAAGACGAACGCGGCAACAAGGGCGCGGCGCTCACCACCTATATCTCGCTTGCGGGCCGCTATCTGGTGCTGATGCCGAACAACCCGCGCGGCGGCGGCGTGTCGCGGCGCATCGAGGGCGACGAGCGCACCGAACTGCGCGAAGCCATGGATCAACTCGAGGTGCCGCAGGGCATGAGCCTGATCGCGCGCACCGCCGCCATTGGCCGCAGTGCCGAAGAGTTGCAATGGGATCTCAACTACCTGTTGCACGTATGGAGGGCCATCGAGAACGAGGCCGGCAAGCAATCCGGCGCTTTCCTCATCTATCAGGAAGGCAGCCTTGTCATCCGCGCCATTCGCGATTATTTCCAGCCCGACATCGGCGAAATCCTGATCGACACCAACGAGATTTTCGAGCAGGCCTGCCAGTTCATGGGCCATGTGATGCCCGACAACGTCAGCCGGATCAAGCCCTACAACGATGATGTGCCGCTCTTTTCGCGCTTCCAGATCGAGCACCAGATCGAATCGGCCTACTCGCGCCAGGTAAACCTGCCCTCGGGCGGCGCCATCGTCATCGACCACACCGAGGCGCTGGTGTCGATCGACGTCAATTCGGGGCGCTCGACCAAGGGCGCGGACATCGAGGAAACCGCGCTCAGGACCAACCTCGAAGCCGCCGAGGAAATCGCCCGCCAGTTACGCCTGCGCGACCTGGGCGGTCTCATCGTCATCGATTTCATCGACATGGACGCGGCCAAGAACCAGCGTGAAATCGAAAACCGCCTGCGCGAGGCGCTGCGCTACGACCGCGCCCGGGTGCAGACCAGCAAGATCAGCCGTTTCGGCCTGCTCGAACTCTCCCGCCAACGCCTGCGTCCGGCGCTGGCCGAAACCAGCTATATCACCTGCCCACGCTGCACCGGCACCGGCCACATCCGCAGCACCGAATCCTCGGCGCTGCACATCCTGCGCATCCTCGAAGAGGAAGCAATGAAGGAAAACACCGGCGCCGTGCACCTGCAAGCGCCGGTTGATGTCGCCACCTTCCTGCTCAACGAAAAGCGGGTCGACATCGCGCGCATCGAATTCCGCCACAAGATCCAGCTCATCATCGTGCCCAATCGTCACATCGAGACCCCGGCGCACGAAATCACCCGGCTGCGCTACGACCAG
>JAITCV010000246.1 GCA_031282905.1 Azoarcus sp.
TTCCGCGTCCTTTCTCTCCGCCTCTTCCGCCCTGCACCCCAGACCGAAGGCCAGGAGACCCGACAATAGCATCCACCAAACCATTTTCTGCCGCATGATGTCACTCCAGAAAAACCGAAACGCCTATTCTGGAGAAACCGCCCAGAATAGGCAAGCGCCCGCTTATTTTGACGGCGCGCGCGGATGTAGCCTGTAGAACCCGATTTGTGGAACCCTCGTGGGGCCCGGCCAATCTCGATCTCTTCAGCGGCACTTTGTGCCATGGCCGGCTGCCAGGGGCGACGCATGCGTCGCCCCTACAAAAGTCCTATCAAGAATGCAGCACTACATTGGTTCAGCGACCCGAAGCGCCGAAGCAAGTGGAAAAGCCGCCTGGATTGCCACGTTGCGCAATGATAGCGGCTACGAACCAGGCCCCCCCTCTTCTTCCCCGGGTGACACACAGTCCTTTGTCCTCTGAAAACGGCAAACCCCTTCTTCCCCGGATGACAGCACGACATCCGCGCCACGGCACGCGAACAAGCCATTGGTCACGACCCCGGTGATCCGATCCAGCTTCCTTTCCAATACCTCGGGCGCTTCAATCGATAGACCATGAATGTCGATAATGACATTACCATTATCCGTGACGAACCCCTCCCGCAGGCGGGGAAGGCCACCGGTCAAATGCGCAAGCTCATGGGCGACATAAGCGCGCGCCATGGGAATGACCTCGACGGGCAAGGGGAAAGCCCCCAGCTTGGCAACTCGTTTGCTGACATCGCAGATGCAGACGAAACGGCGGGCGATGGCGGCGAGGATTTTTTCGCGGGTGAGCGCACCGCCGCCGCCTTTGATCATGCGGAAATCGTGGTCGACCTCGTCCGCGCCGTCGATGTAGACCGGCAGGCTGCCGCCGATGAGCGCCTCGGGCGAACACAGCGGGATGCCATGGGCGGCAAGCCGCCGCGAGCTGGCTTCCGAACTGGACACCGCTCCGCGGATGCGATGCCTGATGCCCGCGAGCGCGTCGATGAAATAGTTGACAGTGGAGCCGGTGCCCACGCCGATGAGCTGGCCGTCTTCAATTTCGTTCAGTGCGGCAAGCGCGGCGGCTTGCTTGAGTTCATCCTGGGTCATCGTGAAAGCAACTCCGGTTCGAAACTGCTGGGTTGAATTTTCATCGTGGGCGAATCTGGGCGCGGCCATATCCTCCACGGTGGCCCGGAAGTTGTCCAGCGGTTTTTGCTTCTTCCGTGGAATTTTGCTCCTTTCATGAAATTTGACTCATTGATTCTTATGAATGAAATGATCGAGATCATCCTTGATCATCGCTTCGCAATCATTGAATTTCCTCGCATTTCCGGCGAGTATGTCTTCAGTCTCGCATGACTTCTACCACCAATCTTCTACCACCAATGATTTTACTCAAATATTCAAAATCGGCCTCGACCAGGTTTGGGGATGAGTTTTCAAAAATGAGGTTCATTGACGTTTCTGTGAGGCAAGCCCGTTTTCGCAGCGAAGCTGCCGATGTCGATACTGTATTTTCCTCTATCTGTTGCAGAAACTGCGAATAGGTCAAATTCCGTTCGCGCAGCAGCTTGATCGGCATTTATTTATGATCCGCATTTCTTTATTCATCGGGAAGGTTTTCAAGCATCCGAGTCTTCGCGGAAACATGATGTAAGCATATTTCCGTTTTCGGGGCTACCTGCCCGCATGCTCCGCTTTCTTTGCCGCTATACTTCCAGCTTTTTGCGCGCTCATGCAGGTTTTTCGCGGTATTCCCGCCCAGGCCAGTCAAGCCTGTGTGCTCACCATCGGCAATTTCGATGGCCTGCACCTCGGGCATCAAGCCTTGTTGCGCCTTCTGGCCGATAAGGCGATGGCGCTTGGCCTGCCCACGGCAGTGCTGACTTTCGAGCCGCATCCGCGTGAGTTGTTCAGCCCCGAGGATGCCCCCGCGCGGCTGACTTCGCTGCGCGAAAAACTGCTGCTGCTGGGGGCAAGCGGCGTCGACCGTGTCTACATCGGCCACTTCACCCGCCGCTTCGCCACGCTCGATGCACAGACCTTCGTCGATGCGCTGGTGCGCGGACTCGCGCCGCGTCATCTGCTCATTGGCGACGATTTTTGTTTTGGCGCGCGCCGAGGCGGCGATTTCGCCCTGTTGCAAACGGCAGGACAAGAGCATGGCTTCACGGTCGAGGCCATGCCGACGCTGACGGTCGGAGGCGAACGCGCGTCCAGTTCCGCCGTGCGCCAGGCGCTTGCCAGCGGCGCGCTCGACCATGCCGCGCGCCTGCTCGGGCGTCCATACAGCATCGCCGGGCGAGTGGTGCATGGTGACCAGATCGGCCGCAAGCTTGGTTTCCCTACCGCCAACCTCCATTTTCGCCATCGCCGTCCGGCCTTGCGGGGCGTGTTTGCCGTGGCGGTCGAGGGTATCGGTCCGGCACGCCGTCCCGCCATCGCCAATGTCGGCTTGCGCCCGACCGCCAGCCAAGGGGTGGAGCCCCGGCTGGAAATTCATGTGCTCGATTGGGCGGGGCATTGTTACGGCAAGGTGTTGCGCGTGCATTTCCTGCACAAACTGCGGGCCGAAGTCCGTTTTCCTTCGCTCGACGCTCTCAAGACGCAAATCGCACACGACGAAATTGCCGCGCGCGATTGGTTTTCCCTCCATCCAGACAGCCTGCGCGGCTGAATACCATCAAAGAACGCCATGACCCATTACCGCGAAACCCTCAATCTTCCCGACACGCCATTTCCCATGCGCGGCGACCTGCCCAAACGAGAACCGGGCTGGGTCCAAGCGTGGCAGGAGAAAAAACGCTACCAGAAAATCCGCGAAGTCGCCGCCGGACGCCCGCGCTTCATCCTGCACGATGGCCCGCCCTATGCCAATGGCGATATCCACACCGGCCACGCGGTCAACAAGATCCTCAAGGACATCATCGTTCGTTCCAAGACGCTTGCCGGGTTCGACGCGCCCTATGTGCCCGGCTGGGATTGCCACGGCTTGCCCATCGAGCACCAGATCGAAAAACAGCATGGCAAGCATCTGCCCGCCGACAAGGTGCGCGAACTATGCCGCGCCTATGCCGCGCAGCAGGTCGAGCGCCAGAAAAAGGATTTCATCCGCCTGGGGGTGTTGGGCGATTGGGATAATCCCTATCTCACGATGAACTTCCAGGCCGAAGCCGATGAAATCCGCGCTTTGGGCCGCATCCTGGAAAAAGGCTACCTCTACCGGGGCTTGAAGCCGGTCAACTGGTGCCTGGATTGCGCCTCCGCGCTCGCGGAGGCCGAAGTGGAGTACGAGGACAAAACGTCCACCGCCATCGACGTGGCATTCCCGGTGCGGGAGGTCGAAAAACTCGCGGCGGCTTTCGGCGTGCCGCCAAGCGATGCGCCGGTCTTTGCCGTCATCTGGACGACGACGCCCTGGACGCTGCCCGCCAATGAAGCCGTTGCCCTGCATCCCGAACTGACTTATGAACTGGTCGAAACGGCGAAAGGCAGGCTGATACTGGCCCGCGAATTGAAAGAGTCCGCCTTGCAACGTTTTGGGCTGGAAGGCAAGACCCTGGCCACCTGCCAAGGAGCCGGGCTGGAAAAAATCCTGTTGCGCCATCCGTTCCAGCACCGCGACGTGCCGCTCATCTGTGGAAACCACGTGACGACCGAAGCCGGCACGGGCCTGGTGCACACCGCGCCCGCGCATGGCGTGGATGACTACAACATCGGCCAGGTTCATGGCCTGCCGGTCAACAACCCCGTCGGGGACGATGGCCGTTTCCTGCCGGGCACGCCGCCCTTGTCCGTGGGGGAACTGGCAGGGAAAAGCGTCTGGGAAGCCAATGCTTCCATCATTGTCGAACTGGAACAAAAAGCCCTGTTGCTGAAGCAGGAGGCAATCCGCCACAGCTACCCCCATTGCTGGCGGCACAAGACGCCGATCATTTTCCGCGCCACGACGCAATGGTTCATCGGCATGGCGCGGCGCGCGCATGGGGATGAGCGGCAGCCCACGCTGCGCCAGATTGCCGAAAAAGCCGTAGACGACACGCAGTTTTTCCCCGCCTGGGGCCGTGCCCGCCTGGAAAGCATGATGAAAACCCGTCCTGACTGGTGTGTCTCGCGCCAACGCAACTGGGGCGTGCCCATTCCCCTTTTCCTGCACCGGGAGACCGGCGAACCGCATCCGCGCACGGCGGAATTGATCGAAGCCGTCGCCCGGCGCGTGGAGCAAGCGGGCATCGAAGCCTGGTTTTCCCTTGACCCCGCCGAATTGCTGGGCGAAGAAGCCGGGCAATACATCAAGATGAAAGACACGCTCGATGTCTGGTTCGATTCCGGCACCACTCACTGGCATGTCATGCGCGGATCGCATGCCGGGGCGCAGGGCTGGCCCGCCGATCTCTATCTGGAAGGCTCCGACCAGCACCGAGGCTGGTTCCAGAGTTCGTTGCTGACCGGCTGCGCCCTGGATGGCCGCGCGCCTTACAAGGCGCTGCTGACCCACGGCTTCACCGTCGACGGACAGGGCCGCAAGATGAGCAAATCGCTCGGCAATGTGATCCTGCCCCAGGAAATCTTCAACAAGAACGGCGCGGACATCCTGCGCCTGTGGGTCGCCTCCACCGATTATTCTGGTGAGCTTGCCATTTCCGATGAAATCCTCAAGCGCGTGGTCGAGGCTTACCGCCGCATCCGCAATACGGTGCGCTTCCTGCTCGCCAATACCGCCGATTTCGATGTCGCCCGGGATCTGCTGCCGGTCACCGATTGGCTGGAAATCGACCGCTATGCCATCGTTCTCACCCGTCGCCTGCAGGCGCAGGCGCAGGCCGATTACGAGAGCTATGAATTCCATCGCGTCGCGCAGGCTTTGCAGACTTTCTGCTCCGAGGATCTGGGCGCGTTCTACCTCAACATCCTGAAAGACCGCCTCTACACCACGGCGGCAAAATCCCGCGCCCGCCGCTCGGCGCAAAGCGCGCTCTGGCACATCGCGCAGGCGCTCACCCGCCTGATGGCGCCTATCCTCGCCTTCACCGCCGAAGAAATCTGGCAGACGCTCAACGGCGACCCGGAAGATTCAGTGATGCTGCATACCTGGCACACATTGCCGGAAGTGGCGGACGAGACCGCGCTCATCCAGCGCTGGGCGCACGTCGCCAGCGCGCGGGCCGAAGTGCTGAAGGCGCTCGAAGCCTTGCGCATCGCAGGCAAGATCGGCGCGGATTTGCAGGCGGCCATCACCGTGAGCGCCGAAGGCGAACAGTTCGACGCGCTCGCCGCGCTCGGTGACGATCTCAAGTTCGTTTTCATCGTCTCCGCCGTCACGCTGAAGCGCGGCGCATTCGGGGTCGAGGCCGTCCCCGCCCGCGGCGCGAAATGCGAACGCTGCTGGCATGTGCGCGAAGACGTCGGCCAGAACGCCCAGCATCCCGCGCTCTGCGGTCGTTGCGTGGAAAACCTGTTCGGCGAAGGCGAGACACGCGAATATGTGTAAACAGCCAGCCTGGCGCGCGCTGATGCCGTGGTGGTGCTTGATCGTCGGCGTGGTGGCGCTCGACCAAACGAGCAAGCTCGCCGTGCTCGACGGCCTTGCCCGGGGTGATCGCATTATGGTGACGAGCTTCTTTGATCTCGTGCTCACCTTCAATACCGGCGCGGCGTTCAGTTTTCTTGCCGAACATTCGGGCTGGCAACGTTGGTTCTTTACCGTGTTCGCCGTTATCGTCAGTGGCTGGCTCGTGGCGCTCATGGTTCAGCATCGCCACGAAAGAATACTCGTCACGGGTTTTGCCTTCGTCATTGGCGGCGCACTCGGCAACGTCATCGACCGCCTGATACATGGCGCGGTAGTCGATTTCCTCTATTTCCACGCCGGCCGCCATGGCTGGCCCGCGTTCAACCTTGCCGATTCGGCGATCACCCTCGGCGTCGTCCTGATGCTGCTCGCCCAATGGCGCGCCCGTCCACAAACGCCATCCTCGGAGCATTGCACTTGAGCCAGATCGTCGCCACCGACAGCCTCGTTACCCTGCACTATCGTTTTTCGCTGCCCAACGGTCAGCCGCTGCTCTCCACTTTCGAGGCCGGCCCGGCCACCCTGCAACTGGGCAAGGGCGAAATGCTGCCCGCGATCGAGCGCCTCATCACCGGCCTTGCCGTCGGCCATCGCCATGTCTTCGACCTGGACGCCGCCGATGCCTTCGGCCCCCACCGCGCCGACCTGGTCGAGCGCGTGCGCCGCGAACACCTGCCCAGCAAGGAAATCGAGCCGATGAGCATCATGGAATTCGTCGCCCCCGACGGCTCGCGCTATTCCGGTCTCGTACGCGAAATCGACGACGTCTCCGCGCTCATCGACTTCAATCATCCGCTCGCGGGCAAGTCGATACGCTTGGAAGTGGAAATCATCGGAATCGAAACATGCTGAAGGCCCCGCGCGCAAAATGGCCGCCGGTTCGCATCGTTTGCGGAAGCGATGACTCTCGCCGTGGGAACGAAGGTCAATGAAGCCACGCGAAATACTGCTCGCCAACCCGCGCGGTTTCTGCGCCGGAGTCGAACGCGCCATTGAAATCGTCGAACATGCGCTCGCCCGCTACGGCGCGCCGATCTACGTTCGCCACGAAGTCGTGCACAACAAGTTCGTGGTCAACGATCTCAAGACCAAGGGCGCCATTTTCGTCGAGGAAATCGACGAAGTCCCCGACCACAGCACGGTGATCTTCAGCGCCCACGGCGTGCCGCTGACCGTGCGGATAGAAGCCTTGCGCCGGAACCTCCGGGTGTTCGACGCCACCTGTCCGCTGGTCACCAAGGTGCACAACGAGGTCATCCGCATGCACGGCCAAGGCCGCGAACTCGTCATGATCGGCCACGCAGGCCATCCCGAGGTCGAAGGCACGATGGGGCAGATAGACAGCGGCATCCATCTGGTCGATACCGCCGCCGAAGTCTCCACGCTGGCCATCGCCACTCCGGACAAACTCTCCTACATCACCCAGACCACGCTATCGGTCGATGACGCCGCGCTGACGATCGCCGCCTTGCGCGCGCGCTTTCCCATGATCACCGGGCCAAAGAAGGACGATATCTGCTACGCCACCCAGAACCGCCAGGACGCCGTCAAGTTGCTGGCGGCGGAAGCCGACATCGTGTTCGTGGTCGGCTCGAAAAACAGCTCCAACTCCAACCGCCTGCGCGAAGTCGCCGCCCTGCGCGGCATCCCCGCCTATCTGGT
>JAITCV010000021.1 GCA_031282905.1 Azoarcus sp.
CGTATGCCTATGCCCGTAAGCGTGATTACGAGAAAGCGCTGGAAATCTGCGAATGGCTCATCCAGGATGAAACCACTGAAATTGGGGGATATCGGGAACGGTCTGCTGTATATAGTCACATGGGTGACATCAAGGCGGCAATCCGTGACCAGCAGTATGTTATTTCCAAGGGATCGGAGGAACCTTGGGATTTTTTTCACCTTGGACTATTACAGTTGGAACAAAGTTTGGCTGCTCAAGCTGCCGATTCGTTTGGCATGGCGGTAGCGATGGGTGACAAGGCCGAGTATTATTATTACAGGGAAAGTGCGTTGTTTTTCAGGGCCGTGGCCTATCTTGAGTCGGGCGACTTCGAGCGTGCGATTCAAAACTGTGCCGAGGTGGCTGCTGATTTCGAGACTTACGTGCGTACCACGACCTTCCGTGGCATGCGAAGCCGGGAAGATATTCTCAATGCGGCCCATGCCGCCTTGGAAGCAAGAGCGCATAGAGGAACCTCTGTCGAGGGCGAAGATTGTAGCGAGGGCTGATGACATGGCACTTACGCGAAAAGCTCTGCGGAAAATCAAATCGCTACTCAGGCATGGCGGCGATTGGGAACGCATACGTGCGCTGGAAAGATTGGAGTTTGTCTCGTGCGGTAAAGAGCTGAGAGCAGAGCTGTGCCTATATTTACGCACGGCATTGACGGATGAAAATGAATTGGTGCGCTGCAATGCCTTGGAAGCGCTTGGTAATCATCCGTATTGCATTGACACGGAAGAAATAGTTGCTATCCTCTCAGGCGACCAAAGTAGCTTGGTGCGGGGTGAGGCTGCGGATCTGTTGGGGATCAGAGGCGACAGAAGCGCGGAAAGCTCGATTCTACAGGCTATTGCAATTGCTGATGACGAAGCGGAGCAAGCTTCAATGTACTTCGCGCTTTGCTTGTTTCAGAATCCTCTTGGGCTCGATGGATTGTTGAGGCTGCTGAAATCCACCCATTACCTGCCTAGATGCGCAGCCGCCAATTTGCTTCCCCGTTGTACTTCGGCAGCCAATCGTGAAGTCGTTCTGTCCGCGTTGACGAACGCATTGGCTGAGGAATGTACGGTTGCCGCCAGATCATCCATAAGCAATGCGCTTGCAGAAATAAAGCGTGGGCAATAGGTGTTGGCGCTTCGACCGCTTCGACCAGCGTTTGGCATCGTGCGTGTCAGGATGCCAGCGATCATCGGGGCGCGTGCGTTTCCTCTTCAATCTCCGCTTCCCCGGCCAGTATTACGATTCGGGAAAGCCAGACGCACTACGATTACCAGCGGCTCATCCCGGCATTCAATCTGCTGTCTTGTGTTTTTCGTCCTGTGTTCCCTGGACCAGCAAGCCTTTCTGCTCCAGCCAGTCGGCGAGGCTTGCGACACTGGAGAGGATGCGGCGGGTCTCCTTGCTGTCGGCAAGGCGCACGCCGTAGCGTTTTTGCAAGGCCATCGATAGTTGCAGGGCATCGAGCGAATCCAGCGCGAGGCGCGTGCCGGAGCCGAAAAGCGGCTCGTCGTCGGTGATGGACGCAGGGTCGACAACCTTGTCACAGGCGTCGACGATCAGGGTCTTGAGGGCGAGTTTCAGATCGGGCATGCGAGTCTCACGGGCGCGAGCGGCGGTTGACAACGGCGGCCACGGCAATCGCGGCGAGAGCGAAGCATAACAGCGCCGCGCCCTGGAACAAGACATCGCCGATGCCGCCGTGGCGCAGCATGATCTGATGAAAACCGTCGAGCGCCCAATCCATGGGCGACAGACGCGTCCATGGCTGCATCGCCGCAGGCATCACGAAACGGGGCACCATGACGCCCCCCAATGCGCCCATCAGGATGTTGCTCACGCCGCCGATCACGATCGCCTGTTCGTTACTGCGCGCCAGGCTCGCCACCAGCAGCGCCCAGGCCACCGCTGCGATGCTGACCGCGCAGCTCATCAGCCAGAGCGCGATGAGCGCCGCGGCGTTGCCCGGCAGCACTAGCGCTTCGCCGCCGCACAACGGCACCAGCCAGCGCCCAATCGCAACCATCAACACCGCTTGCGCCTGATTGACGAGCACGAATGGCAGGAACTTGCCCGCCAATATCAGGGCAAAGGAGACGCGTTGAGCGGCAAGCCGTTGCAGGGTGCCGTGTTGACGTTCGCCGATGAACACCGCCGAAATCGGCACGACGACGAAGAACATCGAAAAGATCAGCCATGCCGGCACGTTTTGCTGGGCCGCCGTGGGCAGCGCGGCGTGCTCGCCGCTGTGACCAACGGCCTCGACCGCGATCACGGGCGGGCTGCGTTCGGCAAGCTGGCGCAGTTCGGGAATCATCAGGCTTTTGCCGAGGCGTTCGAGCACGGCGCCCAATTGAAGACGGGTGGTTTCCGCCTCGACCCGTTGGCGAAATCCGTCCCGCACCATCCGGGGCACGGTGGGATCGGCGAGCAGGCGCAGGGACGGCGGTGATTGGATGATCCGCTGGCTGAAATCCGGAGGAATCACCACCACGAAGGCAATGTCCCCGGCTTCGACCCGGCGGCGGGCCTCGGCCTCGTCAGCCAGGCTGCCCGCTTCCCCCAGCAGGTCGACTGCCGCCAGCCGTTCGCCGAGCGCCTGGGCGGCGGGGCCGCCGTCGAGGTCAAGCACCGCGTAAGCCAACGTGCTGTTCTGGCGGCCGGTGAAGGCATCGGCAAGCGCCAGCGACATCACCAGGATGAAGATCGCGGGCATCAGGAAGAGCGCGGCCAGACCGTGGCGGTCACGAATGAGCGTCAACAGTTCTTTTTTCCACAGCGCGGCAAGACAGGTCAGGATTGGGCGCATCGAATCAGGCAGGGCGGGAACAGTTCATTGCCCGCGTTTTTGAAAGAAACAAAATGGAGAAGGCAATGCAGAATGGGAAAAGCAAGGTGTTGTCCGCTTGCCGCGCCAGACTCAATCATTCGTCCGCCGGAACAGCAGCAGCCGCGATATCAGCTTTTGCACTTCTTGCCCTTCTTGATCGAGGGTCAGGCTTTGCAGGGAGACGATGCCGCGGTCGGGTTTGCTCTTCGAGGGGGTAATGGCAATGATCGTGCTGTCGACATGGAGCACGTCGCCGGGACGGGTGGGACGGGGCCAGGAGATTTCGACCCCCGCGCCGATCAGGCCGCTGGCGAAAGGCACGCTTTCCACCATCAGGCGCATGGTGATGGCCGCCGTGTGCCAGCCGCTCGCGGCCAGTCCGCCAAAGAAAGTGTTTGCGGCGGCGGTTTCGTCGAGATGGAACACCTGCGGGTCGAAATCCCGGGCGAATGCCTTGATCTGCGCCACCGCGAGTGGATATTCCCGGCTGATGTAGCGATCTCCTTCCGCGACATCGTCCAGATAGACCAAGGCTTTATCGGCTTTCATTTGCTCATCTCCGGCATCAGCACATGACAAAATACCAGCACGATGCCAGTCGGCACGATATAGCGCAATACCCAGAACCATAAGGAAAACATGGGTGCTTCCAGGCGCATTTCTTCCCGCACGAGCGGCAGGCCCATTTTCCAGCCGGCGTAAATGGCGATCGCCATGCCCGAAAGCGGCATCATGATGCGGCTGGTGAGGAAATCCAGCACACCGAAAAGATCGAGGTCGAACAGTTTGTAAGCGCTCCAGAGATTGAATGACAGGCAGACGCCCACGCCCAGCAACCAGACGATTAGACCTGTTCCCCATGCCGCCGCGTAGCGGTGGATGCCCATGCGCTCGGTGAGCCAGGCAACGAAAGGCTCGACCAGCGAAATGGCCGACGTCCATGCCGCGAACAGGACGAGCAGGAAAAACAGGCTGGCGAAAACCTGCCCGCCGGGCATATGGGCAAAAGCAAGCGGCAGGGCTTGCAGGATCAGACCCGGCCCTTCGCTGGGCGCCAGTCCGTAGCGGAAAGTCAGCGAAAAAATGGCCAATCCCGCCAGGATGCCCACCAGCGTCCCCGCCATCGCCACCCAGAGACTGGTGTTGGCGATGCTGCTGTTGCGGTCGAGGTAAGAGCCATAGGCCATGATCGCGCCCATCCCCAGGCTGAGGGAAAAGAACGCATGGCCCACGGCAGCGAGGATGACGCTCGGAGTCAGGACTTCGGCCTTGAAATCGAACATGAAATGCCAGGCCGTGTGCATGTCCCCCGCCCACCAGCCCCATAGGGTGAGCAGGATCAGGATAAGAAACAGCGCGGGCATGAGGATTTTGTTGGCGACTTCGATGCCCGCCACCACGCCGCGCGCGATCACCCCCACGGTCATGGCCAGGAACAGCGTATGCCACAAGCCCAGCCGCCACGGGGAAGCGAGCAATGTGTCGAAGTTTTGCCGGGCGTTTTCCGCCGTTTCCACCTGGAGGCCGGTCAGGGCCTGGTAGAGATAGTCCATGATCCAGCCCGACACCACGCTGTAGAACGACAGGATCAGCAGCGCGCCCAGCATCCCGACCCAGCCCAACACGCACCACCATGCGGAATTGCCGGTTTCTTCCGCCGTGTTCAGCATGGCCGTTACCGGGTTCCCCCGTCCGCGCCGTCCGATCATGATTTCCGCCATCAACAGCGGCAGGCCGACCAGCAGGACGCAGAGCAGATAGACCAGCACGAACGCGCTGCCGCCTTGCGAGCCCGCCATGTAGGGGAATTTCCAGATATTGCCCAAACCGACCGACGATCCGATCGTGACCAGGATGAATGCCCAGCGGCTACTCCAGGTCGACCGCGCGGGAGACGTGCTCATGGGAAATACAACTCAACGATGCCGACTGTCCGGCGAGGGGTGCCGATTCTACGTCTTTGGCCGTGGCAGGCAAGTCAAAAGCGAGCGTGCGCAAGGCATTTGCGAGTTTTCCAGCGTCGGCCTGGGATTTCCTGGGAAGTCGGGTTGTAGCTTCCAACCGCTCCGATCGGGATTTCTTCCCTCATCCGGTCGGCGTCGACATGACATGAATATAGCCGCCTTGTTTGACTGTTTGTGCGCCGTTCTCGACGCGGCCCGCGGCGAGGCACGACGACCTGATCCAGCATCCTGCGCCGCCCATGAACCATATTGCTGCATATCCAGCACATTTGCGGAAACATTGCTGGATAACGCACACTTCCTGCTCATCCACGAGCAGTGAGCCGACGGGCAACCGAACGGACGGGCGCTTTGCCGCGGGAATGGGATTTGCTTTCCTGCCGTGTCGCAAAAGAACACGCGGCAGCTCGGATCGTCCGTTCCCGCAGAGGCCCAAGCCGCTGAAATCGCGTATGGATGAAGCGGGAAACAACTCATACGCCATGACCTATGTGTCATGGTTCATGTGTCATGACAAAAGCACGACAATCTCAAGGACACCCAATGCAATACAGAAAACTCGGCAACACCGACATCGATGTCAGTCTCATCGCCCTGGGCACCATGACCTGGGGCGAGCAAAACAGCGAGGGCGAAGCGCATTCCCAGCTCGATTTCGCCCTGGAACGCGGCATCAACCTCATCGACACCGCCGAAATGTACCCGGTGCCGCCCCGCGCTGAAACGCAAGGACGCACCGAGGCTTACATCGGCACCTGGCTGAAGGCGCGCCCCGGCGTACGCGACAAGATCATCCTTGCCACCAAGGTGGCCGGACCCGCGCGGCAGGAGGCGCGGCCCTCGCATCTGCGCGGCGGCAAGGCGCGCCACGACCGCGCCAATATCGAAGCGGCCTTGCGCGACAGTCTCGAACGTCTGCAAACCGATTATGTCGATCTATACCAACTGCATTGGCCCGACCGCACGACCAATTATTTCGGCGAACTGGGTTATCGCCACGTCGAAGACGAAGATACGGTGCCGATCCTGGAAACTCTGGAAGTTCTGGGCGATCTGGTCAAATCGGGCAAGGTGCGCCATGTGGGTCTCTCCAACGAAACTCCCTGGGGCGTGCATGCATTCCTTCGCCATGCAGAGCGCGCCGGGCTGCCGCGTGTCGTGAGCATCCAGAATCCCTACAACCTGCTCAATCGCAGCTTCGAGGTCGGGCTGGCCGAATTCGCCATCCGCGAAAAAGTGGGGCTGCTTGCCTACTCGCCGCTGGCTTTCGGCGTGCTGACCGGCAAATACCTCGACGGGCAGCAGCCTCCCGGCGCGCGCGTCACCCGCTGGGAGCGTTTCGGGCGCTACAAAGACCGCAACGCCGAAACCGCCACCGCCGCCTATGTCGGCATCGCCCGGCGGCATGGCCTCAGCCCTGCCCAACTCGCGCTTGCTTACATCAATCGCCAGCCTTTCCTGACCAGCAACATCATCGGCGCAACCAGCCTGGCGCAACTGGAAGAAGACATCGACAGCGTCGATTTGCGGCTGGAACCGGCAGTGCTCGATGAGATCGAGGCCGTGCATCGGGAACATCCCAACCCCAGCCCGTGACAGATGAGACAGAAGACAGCAAAACCAGCGGACGCGTAGCGCCCGCATATTGGCTGTCTTCCATCTTCAGATTCCTCTGTAGGGGCGCATTGCATGCGCCCGCGGGCGCGCGCAGCGCGCCCCTACAAGGCCGCACGGTTGCTATGTTTCCGGGCATTTTCATGGTTGAATTTATAAGGTTCGATCAGCGTGCAGCACTACATTAGACTCCTCTGACAGCGCGCCAACGGCGGAAACGATTCGTCATTGCAAAGAGCGTAGCGACGTGT
>JAITCV010000110.1 GCA_031282905.1 Azoarcus sp.
CCGAGGAAGAGCATGAGCAGCGGAATCCAGCCGATGACCGGAAACTGCGCGAACACCTCGAAGGTCGGATGCAGATACGCCCTGGCGCGCGCCGACAGCCCGATGGCAAAGCCGAGCGCCAGACCAGCCGAACCGCCTGCCAGCACGCTCCACAGCACGCGCTCCAGGCTGATCGACAGATGCAGGTTCAATTCGCCGTTCGCGTGCAAGAAGAGAAAGGCTTCCCAGGTCTTGCGCGGACTGGGCAGGATTTGCACCGGAATCCACTCATATACGCAAGCGATCTGCCACAGCGCGACAATGGCGAGCGGCGCGAGCAGCCCGAGCGTGAGCCGCCCGGCGATGTCGCCCACGCGCAGCAGTGCCTTGTTCGGCGTCTTGGTCGTGCCGCTTGCCGCCAGCGGCAGCGAAAGAGTTGTTTGTTGGGTATTCATGCCGCACCTTCCTCCTTGAAACGAGAGATTTCGGCCACGGCGACCGCCGCCGCGTCCGCTTCCGCCGGACGCTTCTCCAGACGGAAGACTTGCCACAAAAACAGCAAACAGATCGCCCCCATGGGCAAGAAGATCGCCTGCAAACTCCACAGCCCGCCCGCGCTGCCGCCCAGCAAGCTGCCGAAAAAGCCGCCGCTGGGGCCAACCAACCCGGAAAGCCCGGAAATCCGGCCCATGCCGAGGCGCTCGCCGATGCGGGCATAGGTCATGAAATTGCCGATGTACACGGTGCCCAGTCCGATGCCCAACAAGCCGCTCGCCAGCCACAACAGCGGCGCGCCCCATTGGCGGCTGAGCAGCAACAGCGCAATGGCGAGCACGGCGAAGCTGGCGAGATAAAAGCGTTTCATCCCCCAGCGCGCCAGCAACACGCCGGCCAGGAAGAGCGAGGCGACGAACAGCGCGCCCTCGAAAGTCAGCAACAAGGCGGCCTTGTGTTCGCTGAAACCGTAGTCGCGCAAGGCGATGATGACGATGAAGAAGCTGAAGAACGCGCTCACCGCCTGGGTAAAGAACTCGAACAGGCTGGTGCGTCGCAATTCCGGCTCGCTTGCCAGCAGGCGCAGTTGCGCGCCGACCTCGCGCCAGTTCAAGGCTGGACGCGGCCCGGTGCCCTGCGCCATCGCGCGCCGCCGTTCGACGGCGATGGGCGTCACCGCCAGGGCGGCGAAAAAGGTCGCCCCGATGGCCAGATAAGCGCCGGTAAAGCCCAGGCGTTCGAGCAACAACACGCCGAGCAGCGGACCGATGAGCAGGAAACCGGTCATGTGCGCGCCGCGAAACCATCCGGCGCGCGCCGCGCCGACAAATTCGATCTGTTGCAGGAACACGGTGTTGAGCGAGACGAAACGCAGCGGCATGACGAAGCTGACGAAAGCGGTGGCCGCCAGCAAGAACCACACCGTTGGCACGGCGGGCGTCAGGCAATAGGCCAACCCGCACAGCAGGCTGCCCACGCACAGCGGCAGGAACGGTCCATGCCGCTGCACGAGAATGCCGGTGGGCAGGCTGGTAAACAAAATCCCCACGCCCTGCGCGGCAGCGATCAGCCCCAGTTCGAATTCCGAAGCGCGCAGTTCGACCGAATAGAGCGCGGTCGCCACCCTGGCGATGCCGATCCCCAGCCCGGCAAACGCCGCGAGCAGGATGAGTCCGGGGAGAAGGAAGCGACGGCGTTGTGCGGTGCTCATGGCGTGATTCCGGCTCACCGTACCGGCTTGCCGTCTTTATCGAGCGGCGTCCAGTAGTTTTCCAGCCCCAGTTCCTTCAGGGCGTTATTGAGATATTTCGGCTCCAGCCAATCGTCGACGCTGACGTCGTTGCGGATCAAGCCGAATTCGAGCGCCTCGGCAACCGCCTGTTTGATACGGGCGATGTAATACTCGTCGAGCAGGGGATCGTGACGGAGTTTCAGGTCGTAACCTTCCCAGTCGTTCTTGTAATCAATGTAGGCGTTGCCGCTTTGCGCCCACAATTTGAATTGCGTCTCGCGGTTTTCTTCTTCCGAACTCCATGCCGCGGCCTTGATGAAGACGTTGACAAGCCGCTGCACGATGTGCGGATATTTCTGCTCGAATTCCTCGCCGACCCAGACCGTGCCGGGCGAGTCTATGGTGGGCTTGATGCCGTATTTGCCGTCCGCGCCTTTGTCGCCGCGTATCTCGATCAGACGCTTGGCGACGCCGCGCGATTCCAGCGCCCACGGCGAAGTGATCGTGCCATCGATGTCGCCGGTGGAAAGCGAGGTGCGCGCCGCGTAGGTGTCCTGGCTGATGATGCGGAAATCCTTTTCGGTCAGGCCGTTGAGCCGCAGCAGGCGGGCGAGAGACAACTGCAAGCTCGTGCCCTTGAAGTTGGACAGTGTCTTGCCCTTGAGATCGGCGAGTGTCTTCGCCTGCGAGGCGGCGGGCACCACGAAATATGACGGCCCGCCGCGCCCCGACGAAAAGATGATCTTGTGCCTGAGGCCGGTCGAGCGCCCGACGATCAGCGGCAGGTCGCCGTGAAAGCCGAAATCGACCTTTTTGTTCGAGAAGGCTTCGTTGGTCGCCGGGCCCGCGCCGGGGAAGAAATACCACACGATCTTGATGCCATCCTTGGCGAATTCTTCTTCGAGCAGGCCGCGCAGATGAATGTTGGCGATCACCGATCCACCGATTTTCGGCTTGCCGCCGACGCCGGCCATCGATATGCCCAGGCGAATTTCGGCGGGTTTGTCCTGCGCGAAGCTGACTTGGCCAACGAGCGCCAACAGGGCCAGGGCCAGCGCCAGCAGCAAGGCGTTCAATGACTTCTTCATGATGAGGAAACTCCGTTGGAAAGTGGTCATGACGCGCGTGATCCCGGCTCAACGACGTACCGGCTTGCCGTCTTTATCGAGCGGCGTCCAGTAGTTTTCCAGCCCCAGTTCCTTCAGGGCGTTATTGAGATATTTCGGCTCCAGCCAATCGTCGACGCTGACATCATTGCGAATCAGGCCGAATTCGAGCGATTCGGCGACCGCCTGTTTGGTACGGGCGATGTAATACTCGTCGAGCAAAGGATGGTGACGCAGTTTCAGGTCGTAGCCATCCCAATCATTCTTGAAATCGACGTAGGTATTACCGCTTTGCGTCCACAACTTGTATTGCGTCTCGCGGTTCTCTTCTTCCGAACTCCAATGCGCGGCCCTGATGAAGACGTTTACGAAACGCTGCACGATGTGCGGATATTTCCGCTCGAACTCCTCGCCGACCCACAGCGTGGTGGGCGAGGTGACGGGATTGACGCCGTATTTGCCATCCGCGTCTTTTTCGCCGTGGATTTCGATCAGGCGCTTGGCGACGCCGCGCGATTCCAGCGACCATGGCGAGGTGATCGTGCCGTCGATGTCGCCGGTGGAAAGCGAGGTACGCGCCGCGTAGCCATCCTGGCTGATGATGCGGAAATCCTTTTCGGTCAGGCCGTTGAGCCGCAGCAGACGGGCGAGAAACAACTGCTGGTTCGTCCCCTTGAAATTGGACAGCGTCTTGCCCTTGAGATCGGCCAGCGTTTTCGCCTGCGAGGCGGCGGGCACTACGAAATAGACCGGGCCGCCTTTCCCGGTCGAAAAGAGGATCTTGTGCTTGAGGCCGGTCGAGCGTCCGACGATCAGCGGCAGGTCGCCGTGATGGCCGAAATCGACCTTGTGGTTGGAAAACGCTTCGTTGGTCGCCGGGCCCGCGCCAGGGAAGAAATACCACACGATCTTGATGCCGTCCTTGGCGAATTCTTCTTCGAGCAGGCCGCGCAGATGAACGTTGGCAACGAACGAGGAGCTGGTTTTCGGTTTGCCGCCGACGCCAGCGGAGGAGATGCCCAAGCGGATTTCGGCGGGATTTTCCTGCGCGAAGCTGGCTTGGCCAACGAGCGCCAACAGGGCCAGCGCCAGCAAGGCGTGCAATGACTTCTTCATGATGAGGGAACTCCGTTGGCAAGGGGGTGGGGGCGGAAGGCGAAGGCCGCGAGCAGGATGAGTCCAGGGAGAAGGAAGCGACGGCGCTGTGCGGTGCTCATGGCGTGATTCCGGCTCACCGTACCGGCTTGCCGTCTTTATCGAGCGGCGTCCAGTAGTTTTCCAACCCCAGTTCCTTCAGGGCGTTATTGAGATATTTCGGTTCCAGCCAATCGTCGACGCTGACATCATTGCGAATCAGGCCGAATTCGAGCGATTCGGCAACCGCCTGTTTGGTACGGGCGATGTAATACTCGTCGAGCAAAGGATGGTGACGGAGCTTCAGGTCGTAACCGTCCCAGTCGTTCTTGAAATCGACGTAGGCGCTGCCGCTTTGTGTCCACAGCTTGTATTGCGTTTCGCGGTTCTCTTCTTCCGAACTCCATGCCGCGGCCTTGATGAAGACGTTGACAAGCCGCTGCACGATGTGCGGATATTTCTGCTCGAACTCCTCGCCGACCCAGACCGTGGTGGGCGAGCTGATGGGATTGACGCCGTATTTGCCGTCCGCGCCTTTGTCGCCGTGGATTTCGATCAGGCGCTTGGCGACGCCGCGCGATTCCAGCGACCATGGCGAGGTGATCGTGCCGTCGATGTCGCCGGTGGAAAGCGAGGTACGCGCCGCATAGGTGTCCTGGCTGATGATGCGGAAATCCTTTTCGATCAGGCCATGGGCCCGCAGCAAACGGGCGAGAAACAACTGGCCGTTGGTGCCCTTGAAGACGGACAGCGTCTTGCCCTTGAGATCGGCCAAGGTTTTCGCCTGCGAGGCGGCGGGCACCACGAAATAGATCGGGCCGCCTTTCCCGGTCGAAAAGAGAATCTTGTGCTTGAGGCCGGTCGAGCGCCCGACGATCAGTGGCAAATCGCCGTGAAAGCCGAAATCGACCTTGTGGTTGGAAAACGCCTCGTTGGTCGCCGGGCCCGCGCCGGGGAAGAAATACCAGACGATCTTGATGCCGTCCTTGGTGAATTCTTCTTCGAGCAGGCCGCGCAGATGAATGTTGGCGACCACCGAGCCACCGATCTTGGGCTTGCCGCCGACGCCCGCCGCCGAGATGCCCAGGCGGATTTCGGCGGGATTTTCCTGCGCGGCAGCGGTTTGCCCGCCAAACGCCAACCCGGCGGCGGCCAGCGCCAACAGGAAGGTATGCAACAACTTTTTCATGATTGCTCCGTGGGGATGGGGGGAGAAGGCAGGGTCAGAAGGTGTATTGGAGTTGGGCCTGGACTTCGGTGTAGTTCTTGCGCGCCGAGGTTTCGTGGTCATACACGTAACGGTTGACGCCGAATTGCAGCTTGGTGGTTTCCGCGAAGAACCAGTTGAAGCCGAGCGTGTGCACGCGCAAGGCGTCGTAGCCATCTCCCCGGACGTTGTAGAGATCGCCGCTCTTGTTCGGGTTGTAGTAATCGAAGCGGTAATAGGACTGGATCGACTGCGGCCAACTGTCGTCGAACTTGGCGGCGGTCTTCACGCTGTTGAAGAACTGGTCGCCGAAGGTATAGAACAAGGTCAAGGTGTGGCCGATGCTGCGCGCGGTGCCGGTGTCGGTGCCAGCGGCCGATTTCGCATAGTCGGTTCTACCCAGATAGTATTCATAGGTCACGCCGAACGGCGCGTGGTTGTAGTAGATGTCGAACCCGTAGACGTCCTGGCGCGCGTTGCTCTCGATCTTGCCGACGCCGTTGGCGATGGCTCGGGAACCCTTGTAGGCCGAGGCGCCGAACTTCAACTCGCGGAACACGCTTGCATAGGGTACCGGCAGGGTGAATGCGCCGCGCAAGACCACCGCCTTGCCGTTGTTGTTGTCGAGCTTGTTGCCGTAGCTGCCGTTGACAACGCCTGCGGCATACTCGATCAGCGGCGCGCGGTAATTGGCGGCGTAATCGACGTAAGGCTTGAAGTCGCCGCGGAATATCAGCCCGTTCTGGCGGGTCGCCAGGCCCAGTTGCCCTGGAGCGGTCGCCAGATTGATCGTCGGCCGCAAGTCTTCGGTCGATTGCGCTTCGACGCCGAACGGCAGCGCCTGTTGACCGAAAGTGACGTTCAGCCGGTCGCCTTCGAGTCCATCGGAGGTCGGCAGGAGGTTGTAGCGCAGATAAGCGTCCAGCAGATTGAAGTCGGCGCTGTTGCTGGCATGGGCGCTGGTGCCGCGCTTGGCGTAGGCAAAGGACAATTGGTATTCGAGGTTGCGGCCCTCGACGTAATCCTTGTAGAGATTGCCGCGCGCGCCGAGGATGGCCGTGGGCACATCGAACGTGCCGTAACGCTCGCCATTGGGGGCGGGGTTGCCGCTGGCGGTGCCTTCGTTCTGTGCCGAATAGCGCACCTGCACGGTACCGAAAATCGTGGTGTCGCGCGTCGATTTGGCGTTCTTGCGTTCGTATTCGCGCTCGCGGTCGTACTTGTAGTTTTCGAGATCGGTGCGCACGCCTTCCACGTCATTGGCGGTGGCCTTTTCGAGGTTTTCCTGTTGCAGGGTTTTCACCTGTTTTTGCAATTCACCGAGCGTGCGTTGCAAGGACTCGATTTGCTTTTGCAGTTCTTCGGTGTCCGCGGCCCAAGTGGGGAAGGGGAACAACGCCGCGCTCGTCAACACCGCTGCCGCGATTCTGGTTTTGTGGGGGAACAGCACGATGATTCCTTTTGTCGTCGAGGTTGACAGGGGGGAGGAAAAAACCGCCAGCCCCGTGGGCCGGCGGCAAAAAATCAAACAACTGATTCAAGTCACTTGTTCAAGCCACTTGGTTCAAGCCACTTTCAGCGTGGGCTTTTGTTTTTTAATCGGGTTCTCTTGCAACGCGACATCCACCGCAGTGCCCTGGAAGAAACCGGGATTGTTGGCGGTATAGAAGTCGTATGGCGCCTTGAACACCAATTGCTTGAAGTTCTCCGCGCTGATCACGCCTTCTTCAACCAGTTGCCACGAATCGGCGAGCGTGGCGTTGATTTCCGGCACATCCCAGTGGCCGGAATCGGAGGCATAAAAGAGATTGACCTGCGTATTGAGCGGCGCGGCCTTGGCATTGAAGGCCAGTCCCAGGGTGCGGTCATCCGCTTCGATGCCGAAATAGAAGTTCGGCACGAAACGATCGCGGATGTCTTCGACGCTCTCGATGCCCGCCAGGGCGAAATCGTCGATTTCCTGCGGGTTTTCCTTGCGTCTGCCGGCGTTGAAGGCGATGCCGTATACGCGCTCGTGCAGTTCGCTCTTGCTCAACGGCCTGCCGCGCGAAAGGTCGCTGCCATAGCGCGTGTAATAGCCATACAAGGTGTCGATGTCGATGTTCGCCGGGTTGTACTTCTGCACCGCGTCGCGCCCGCGTTTGAGCCAGCGGTCGACGATATGGGTGTAGGCGTTGGCGCCCCAGGTCGCGCCGCCTTCGATCAGGCCGATGCGGAACCTGGGGAAACGCTTGGTCACGCCGCCGAAGAACAGCGCCTTGGTCAGCGCCTCGGAGGCGTCGGCAAAGTGCCCGATATGGTTGAACATGTAATTGGACGGCGAATTGCGCGACGACCAGCCCATGCCCGCCGTATGGGTGGTGGGATTGACGCCCAGCTCGATGGTCTTGGCCCAGAACGGGTCGTAGTCGTATTCGCTGTCCAGGGCGAGAAAATCGAGATAGGTGAGATGCCGCGCCAGTTCCGGGTATTTGTCGAACGGATACTTGACCGTCA
>JAITCV010000191.1 GCA_031282905.1 Azoarcus sp.
CAACAGCCTGACGACCGCCTTTCTCGATGCCACCACCAAAAAACGCACTTTGCTTGAATTCGAAAACAAAATTCACGACTGGTGCCTTGCCCACAGAAACGACCTGCTTGCCTGAAACCCCATATCCTTGCCAAAGGCTGATGATGAAATGGACTACGAAGCCTATTACCTCGAAGTCTTCAGGAAAGACCTGAACCGCTTTTTCTCGGAAATTCCAGATGGAGTGAAGCATCATTTCAGCAGCGATTTTACGATTCAACCGTTTGCCTCGCCAGCGGTTCACCTTGTTTGAGATTTCTGGAAAAGGAATGCAGGAAATATTTCGGTATCGCACTATTCTTCACCATCCTGGTCGACATGGTGTGCTACTACCATTATCGTGAGCACTATGTTTTTTACAGATCATCTTCCAGAAATCAATGGCTTGGATTTCTGGAAAAAATGAGAGGACGAATTCCCCCAGCCATGATGTTCATGGCGGTATCACAATGAAAACGCGCGCCCCGCGCAAAACCGGGGCGCGCGAAGCGGCGGTCAATACCGCCGCTGGGTTTCGATGATGCCTGCTTTTTTCACCCGATGGTCGCCCACGGCGCGTGCCAAGGCCAGGATGATTTCATCACTGGTCAAGAGCGCGTGTTTTGGGGCGGTGTGTTTCTCGGTGTGTTTCTTTTTCGCAGGCTTCTTGCCTTGCTCCATCTTGCCTTGCTCCATCTGGAGCTTTTCCCAGGCTTTGTGGTCGTCCAAATACAGCTTCCTGTAAGCGTCGATCTGCTCGCTGGTTACAGCGTTCAGGGGCGACGACGCGCGAGGGGCACGGTTTTTCGTCTGCACGATTTTCTCCTTGAAGTTGAGAATTCCAGGCCAAAGACATCCCCTCCCCCCGTTGGGAGGAAAGGCTATCGGCCAGGGTCGTGTCAGTACGTTCGCATTGGGCGTTGCTGCGTCAAAGAAAGGGGGGATGATAACGCTGATTATCCGCGCGGTGAACATGGCGAGCGCGCACGACCGGCGGCGGTGTGGCATTGCTTACGCCAGAACATCCAGATGGCAAGGAAAACCCGCAGGCTCATATTGCTCGTTTCATTACATATAAATGCAATGACGTCATGTTTTCCAGTTGCGAAGCGTTGTGCGGATGCGCTATGGCTGCCTGGCGGCGCTCAGGGGTAGAAGGCATGGACCCGGTAGTTGCTGGGGTCGATCTGCTTGATTTCCATGGCGAGCTTGACTGACAGGCTGGCGCGTGACGGAAGGCCGTCGGTCAGGCGGGCGGGTGGTACCCATTCGGCGGGCGAGATGACGCGGCGGGTGAGCGGCTCTCCCAGGCTGTTGGTGAGGGTGAGTTCGAGATAGGGCCAGTCTTGCGTAAATTCGGCGCGGTTGCTGACCGTGGAGAAGAATATGTAGTGCCCGGGTTGGCCGGGGTTCAATTGCAGATCGGAGTCGACGATCTGGATGAGCGAGGCATCCCGGGGCAGGGGCATGTCGCAGGCGACGTGCTCGCAGGCGGTGACCAGGAGCGGGCGCAGGCCGGGCAATTGACGGGTAATGTCCTGGCGGAAAATGTAGATGGCCTGACCGGCCAGCGCCATGCCCATGATGAATACGATCAGCCCCCACAGTACGCGCACGCCGCCGCGGGCGGGTTTTCCATAGACATCGAAGCGGGTGATGTCGGTCAGGGAGGGCGCATCCGTGATCAGGGCCAGGGCGATCGGGCTTTCGGCCTGGTTGGGGACGGGATGTGTGTCCTGAATGGAGCGCGTGTCCTGGATGGAGCACGTGTCCGTATCTTGAATGGAAGGCGTGTCCTGGATGGAATGCAGTTGTATTTCTTCGTTTTCGTCGCCGATATCGATTTCGATGCTGACTCGGGAGCTCAGTTCGCTTTCGGCTTCGATTTCAGCTTCGATCTTGTCGATTTCGGCGACGAGACTTTCGTCATCGCTGGCTTGGGTGTTGCCTTCTTGGGCGAACGTGACGTTCCATTGGATGGGCTCGACGCTTTCATGGGCGGGCGTGGCATTCCATTGGATGGGTTCGATGTTCTCATCGGCGGGCGCGACGCTCCGTTGAATGGGCGCGGCGTCCTCATGGGCGGGCGCGACGCTCCGCTGGATGGGTGCGGCGTACTCATCGGCGGGCACGGCGCTCCGTTGGATGGGCGCGGCGTCCTCATGGGCGGGCACGGCGCTCCGCTGGATGGGCGCGACGTCCTCATCGGCGGGCGCGACGTTTCGTTGAATGGGCGCGGCGTCCTCATGGGCGGGCGCGACGCTCCGCTGGATGGGTGCGGCGTCCTCATCGGCGGGCACGGCGCTCCGTTGGATGGGCGCGGCGCTGTCGTCGGCGTTTTCCGAGAAGTCCAACTCCGGGAAGTCCTGCGCGGCGGACCAGGACAGGGTG
Organism: Azoarcus sp.; assembly: GCA_031282905.1. GTDB lineage: Bacteria > Pseudomonadota > Gammaproteobacteria > Burkholderiales > Rhodocyclaceae > WRNU01. Next base: position 2,410 of record JAITCV010000191.1, read on the forward strand.
CGATGAATTCTGGAGCGAGCACTCGAGGGGGAGTCGATCGAGGTGGAGAAGTCGAGATCGCTCAATTGGCGTGCCGCCGGTTTTTTGATGGCGGCGGGCACGGGAGGCGCCGACGCGGGAGGCACCGCAGTTACAGGCGGATGCTGGGGGGCGGCGGGCTGATTTTCGGCGATGTGCGGGCTGATTTCCGGCGCTACGCGGGGGGGAGGCTGGAAGGCGGCGGCAAGTTCGGCGGGGGGATGGGTGGGTTCGACCGTATGCGTTGCGGCATGTTCATGCGTAAACGGCTGGAATGCCTCGTCGCCACGAGGTGTTTGTGCATTGCTGGTGAAATCCGTCGGGGTGGGGTTGAGATGGTCGAGGGCATTGAACGGGCTGAGGCAATGCCCGCAACGCACCAGCCCATGGTGAGCCTCCAACTGTTCCGGGCTCAGCCTGAAGACTGTTTGGCAACTCGGGCAGCGGGTAAGCATCGGTGGCGAATCCTTGACCTCTGGAGGTACATTGATATCGTGGTAAATCGTGGATGATAAATCATCGCTTGCACGATAAGCGGCCAATGCGTTGGATTGAGTGGAAAAGTGTCTGGAACGTGTATTAATGGCGTGTCCCTTCCAGCCTTACCCAGCCATCGAGGGCCGCGCCAATTTCAAGGGCAAGGTAGGGCGACCAAGCGTCGATGACCTGGCTGGCTTGTTGTTCGAGTACACCGGAGAGCGCTATTTGTCCGCCGGGCGTCACGTGGGAAAAGAGGGCGGGGGCCAGCAGGCGGAGCGGGTTGGTGAGGATGTTGGCGACGACGATGTCGAACGCGCGGGTAAGCGGCTTGGCGGAGTGTTGCACATGGACGCGCCCAGCCACGCCATTGCGTACGATGTTGTCGTGGGCGGCATCGAGCGCGCGTTCGTCGATGTCGACACCGAGCACGGTTTGCGCGCCCAGGCGGGCGGCGGCGATGCCGAGGATGCCCGAGCCGCAGCCGTAATCGAGCACGTCGACACCCGTGCCGACCACTTGGCACAGCCATTCGAGGCACAGGCGGGTGGTGGGGTGCGAACCTGTGCCGAAAGCCATGCCGGGGTCGAGTTCGATATTGATTGCGTCGGGGTCGGGCGCCGTGTGCCACGAGGGCACGATCCATAGCCGGTCACTGATACGAATGGGGCCGAACTGGCTTTGGGTGAGCCGCACCCAGTCTTGTTCGGCAACGGTTTCCGTGGTGTAGGGCAGGATGCCGTCCAGCCCGATGGCGGCATGCGCTTCGGCAAGCAGGGCGGGGAGATCGGCGTCGGGGTCGAACAGCGCGACTATCCGGCTGCGCGGCCATGGCACTGCCGGTTCCTGACCGGGTTCGCCGAATTGCGGGGTTTCGCGCGCGCTGCCGGCGTCGGCATCCTCGATCGATACCGAGAGCGCCCCGGTGTCCATCAAGGCGTCCGACAGGGCTTCGGCCCGTTCGGCGTCGGCCAACAACGCAAGCGAAATCCACATCGACGCCTATCCTTTTTACTGGGTCTTGACCTCGCCCATTTCGGCAAGGCGCTGTTCAAGGTAATGGATGCTGGTGCCTCCTTCGATGAAGTGACTGTCCAACATCAGTTCCTGATGAAGCGGCACATTGGTCTTGATGCCGGCGACAGCCATTTCCGAGAGCGCGATACGCATGCGCCGGATGGCCTGTTCACGGTTGTCGCCGTAGGTGATCAGCTTGCCGATCATCGAGTCATAGTGCGGTGGCACAGTGTAGCCGGTATAGACATGGGAATCGACCCGCACGCCGGGGCCGCCGGGTGTATGCCAGTTGGTGATCTTGCCCGGCGAGGGGGTGAACTTGAACGGGTCTTCGGCATTGATCCGGCACTCGATGGCGTGACCGCGCAAGATCACGTCGCGCTGGCGAAACCACAGTTTGTCGCCCGCCGCGACCCGGATCTGGGCCTGGACGATGTCGATGCCGGTGATGAATTCGGATACGGGATGCTCGACTTGTACCCGGGTGTTCATTTCGATGAAATAGAATTCGTCGTTTTCATAGAGGAACTCGAAGGTGCCCGCGCCGCGATAACCGATCTTGCGGCAGGCTTCCGCGCAGCGTTCGCCGATGGCGCTGATCAGCTTGCGATCGATGCCCGGCGCGGGCGCTTCCTCGATGACTTTCTGGTGGCGGCGTTGCATCGAGCAGTCGCGTTCGCCCAGATAGACGGCGTTGCCGTGCTGGTCGGCCATCACCTGGATTTCAATGTGGCGCGGGTTTTCGAGGAATTTCTCCATATACACCACGGGATTGCCGAAAGCCGCCTGGGCCTCGGCGCGCGTGGTGGTCACGGCATTGAGCAGCGCGGCCTCGGTATGCACCACACGCATGCCGCGCCCGCCGCCGCCGCCAGAGGCTTTGATGATGACAGGATAGCCGATGGCGCGGGCGATCCTGACGATCTCCTTGCCGTCTTCGGGCAGGGCGCCGTCCGACCCCGGCACGCAGGGCACGCCCGCCGTCTTCATTGCGTCCTTGGCCGAGACCTTGTCGCCCATCAGGCGGATGGTGTCCGGGCGCGGGCCGATGAACACGAAACCGGATTGTTCGACCCGTTCGGCGAAATCGGCATTTTCCGACAGGAAACCATAGCCGGGGTGGATGGCCTCGGCATCGGTGACTTCCGCGGCCGAGATGATCGCGGGCACGTTGAGATAGCTTTGCGACGATGGCGCGGGGCCGATGCAGACCGATTCGTCCGCGAGCTTGACGTATTTGGCCTCGGTATCCGCTTCCGAATGGACGGCGACCGTCTTGATGCCCAGTTCGCGGCAGGCACGCAACACACGGAGGGCGATTTCCCCTCTGTTGGCGATGAGGACTTTTTCGAACATGGGCGTTCAGCCGATCACGAACAGCGGCTGGCCATATTCGACCGGCTGACCGTTCTCGACCAGGATGGCCTTGATCGTGCCGGCAGCATCGGCTTCGATCTCGTTCATCAGCTTCATCGCTTCGATGATGCACAGGCGGTCGCCGAGCGCGACGTTCTGGCCGACTTCGGCCAGCGGCTTGTCGCCCGGCGCGCTGGCGCGGTAGAACGTGCCGACCATGGGGGATTTCACCACGTGGCCAGGGGGCAGTTCGGGGAGGGTTTCGGCAACGCTGACCGCAGGCGCGACCGCGGGCGCGACCGGCACAGGCGCGGGCGCGGCGGCATACATAGGCTGCGCGGCAATGCCCGAGTATTTGGCGATGCGAACTTTTTCTTCGCCTTCGGTGAATTCGAGCTCGGAAATTCCCGATTCCTGAACGAGGTCGATCAGTTTCTTGAGCTTGCGCAAATCCATGTGTTTCTCCGGGGCTGAAACGATGCCGGCTCGGGGAAACCGCCCGGCGGGCATCTGTCGATGTCTAGTCGGGTTGGTTGCGGAGGCGGTCGAGGGCGAAGTCGACCGCCGCCAGGTAACCATGGGCGCCAAGGCCGCAGATCACGCCTACCGCGATGTCGGAGAAGCGGGAACGGTGGCGGAAGGATTCGCGGCCGTGGATGTTGGACAGATGCACTTCGATGAAGGGAATCTGTACGGCGGCGAGCGCATCGCGCAGGGCGATGCTGGTGTGGGTGTAGGCGGCGGGGTTGATGATGATGAAGTCGATGCCTTCGAGCGCGGCGGCCTGGATGCGGTCGATCAACTGGCCTTCGTGGTTGCTCTGGAAAGATTCCACTCGCACGCCGTCGGCGCGGGCGCGTGATTCCATCGCGGTGTGGATGTCGGCGAGCGTGGTGCGGCCATAGATTTCCGGTTCGCGGTTGCCGAGCAAATTGAGATTCGGGCCATGCAACACCAAGATGCGGCGTGGCGTCGGCGCGCTGGATTGGGATTTGCTGTCTTTTTGTCGAATCATCAGTGCAGTTTGGCGCAGTTCGATGCAGTTTGTCCAGCGCGGCGTGTTGCCGCTCAGTTGCCGCTCAGTTGGTTTCGTTGAGCAGCGCGCGGACTTTGCCGCCGATTTCATCCCGGGTCGCCAGCCCCACCTTGATGTGGCGCACCGTGCCGCGACGGTCGATGATGACGGTAAACGGCAGGGCCTTGGCGGTATTGCCGAATTTGTAGGTCTCCTTGAGCACCTGTTCGGATGCGATCAGCAGGGGATAAGGAATGGCATATTCATCCCGGAACGCTTGCACTTTATCCGCGTCGTCGATGCTGATGCCGACAATCTGCACGGGATCGCCCGCAAAGTCGTGGCTGAGCGCGACGAAATCGGGAATTTCCTTGCGGCAGGGCGGGCACCAGGTCGCCCAATAGTTGGCGATGATGATCTTGCTTCGCCACTGGGCGACGGACTGAATGACGCCCGCGTGGTCGGGCAGACGCAAGGCCAAGATCGAGGCCGCGGCGGGATCGATCACTTTGTCATCGCCCCCGCGGTTTTGCAGATGGACGCCAATACCGATCACGAGGGCAATCGCGATGACGAGGATGAGATGCGCCCGAGATGTCATGACGCCTCCCCGGCGAGCAGGGATTCGACCTGGGCGAGATGGGCGCGGCTCTGGCGGGAGGTATTGCGCTCGGCGTTGGCGGGGTAGATGTGAAGTCTCACCGGAATATCGTCCCATTCCAGCGCAAGCGCCATTTCCGGCGCGCCGGAGAGGGCGCGGCGCACTTCGCGGTGGGCGAAATCGAGCGCGGCATCAAGGAAAAAAATCTCCACGTCTTTCGCGCTTTCGGGGTAGAGATCGATTTCGATTTCGGCATAACGCCCAGCGGTGCCATCGAGTACGCTGCCGCAAAGATAGGGACGAAACCTGGCCAGCGCGCGCATCAGCCCGGCCGCGGCCGTGCGCATGGCGGCAAGGCGGCTGGCTTGCTCCTTGCCTTGGTAGAGCGCCTGCCAGGCGCGCAATTCGGTTTCGATCTCGGTATTGGCGGGCAGCGCGTCGTCCTCGCTGGCGCCGAGCTGGCGGGCGGCCTTGCGCTTGGCGAAACCGAAATCGCTGATGCCGTCTTCGGCCATCAGGCGCGCGGCGAGCGCGGCGATTTCGCGGCGGCGTTGCAGGTTGCGGGAAGAAGAGACGTGGGAACCATGTGGTGGCATGGGCTGACGGCCGGGGCCTTCGGGTAGAATCCGCATATTCTACACATGGGCGTCCGGGCTTGGTCGGCGTGGATACGGCCCGGTCACGGCGTGGATCGACAAACATGCACATCCATATTCTGGGTATTTGCGGCACTTTCATGGGCGGCGTGGCGCTGCTGGCGCGCGCGGCCGGACACACCGTCACCGGCTGCGACGCCAATGTCTATCCGCCGATGAGCACCCAACTGGCCGGGCAGGGCGTCACCCTCACCGAAGGCTACGATCCGGCGCAAACCGGGCTCGCCCCCGACATGTTCGTGGTCGGCAATGCGATTTCACGCGGCAATCCGCTGCTCGAAGCCATTCTCGACCAGGGATTGCCTTATGTATCGGGGCCGCAATGGTTGTCCGAACAGGTGCTCGCCGGACGCTGGGTGCTCGGCGTGGCCGGTACCCACGGCAAAACCACGACCGGCTCGCTGCTGGCCTGGATGCTGGAAGACGCGGGGCTGGATCCCGGTTTTCTCATCGGCGGCGTACCGCAGAATTTCGGCGTATCGGCGCGGCTCACCGACTCGCCCTTTTTCGTGATCGAAGCCGACGAATATGACACAGCGTTTTGCGACAAACGCTCGAAGTTCATCCACTACCGCCCGCGTACCGTGGTATTGAACAACCTGGAATTCGATCACGCGGACATCTTTGCCGATCTGGCGGCAATCGAAACCCAGTTCCATCATCTGGTGCGAACCCTGCCGGGCAATGGCCGCATCATCGCCAACGCCGCCGCGCCCGCGCTCGCGCGCGTGATCGAACGCGGCTGTTGGTCGGAACTGGAATGGTTCAACGCCGCCACGGGCTGGACGGTGGCGACCGGGGCAAATGAGAAAGAGACCCTATTTTCATTGGCGGGCGAGACGCTGGGCCAGGTCGAATTGCCGCTCGCCGGCCAACACAATCGTGAAAACGCGCTGGCCGCGATCGCCGCCGCGCGCCATGCCGGGGTGACACCGGCACAGTCGATGGCCAGCCTGGCGAGCTTCAAGGGCGTGAAGCGCCGACTCGAAGTGCGCGGCATGGCGCGGGATGTCACCGTGTATGACGATTTTGCCCACCATCCCACCGCGATCGCGCTCACCGTAAACGGTCTGCGGCGTATCTCCAGGGGACGCATACTCGCCGTGCTGGAGCCGCGCTCGAACACGATGAAACTCGGCATCATGAAAGACCGGCTACCGGCCAGCCTGGCCGAAGCCGACCGGGTGTATTGCTATACCCATGGCCTTGGCTGGGACGCCGTCGCCGCCCTGGCTCCGCTCGGCGCGAAGCAATCCTGCCACGACGATCTCGATGCCCTGGTCAGCGCCGTCGCAACCGAAGCGCGCGCGGGCGATCATGTGCTGGTGATGAGCAATGGCGGTTTTGGCGATGTGCATGCAAAGCTGCTCGCCGCGCTCGCGGCGGGTTGAGGCGAAATTGCGCGCAGGGTTTTATCGCCCGTTGCCAAGCGGCTATCCGCGCCTGATTCCGTTTGCGCCTGATCCCGTTTCCAGATCATCGTCGGCTTCGCCTTGCCGTCGCACGGTCTGCGGCTCGTCTTTGGCAATACCGATCAAATCGAATTTTTCATCTATGAATGATTTTATCCATAAAAATCAATGAGTTATATTCGGATTTTGCCGGAATAACGATTTATTCAAAGCTTCCCTTTGTGTCACAGATGAATTTGGCAATGCACCGGTCAATTGCCTGCCGCCGCGAAATCAGCCAGGGCACCGTGGCGGGGCGCGCCGGGGCGCATTGCCGCATAACGGAGAAAATCCTCGATTCGGGAGCTGAACAACATGGGAAACACCTGCTGGATTTCTTCCCAGGGCCAATCCCACCAGCTTGCCTGCAACAAGGCTTCGCGTTCGCGCTGCGGGAAACGATAGCGTTTATGCCGTGCCGGATTGCCCGCGACCACCGCATAGGGCTCCACATCGCGGCTGACCACGGAACAAGCCGCCACGATGGCGCCATGGCCGATGTTGACGCCGGAAAGAATCATCGTATCCATGCCTATCCAGACATCCGAACCGATGGTGACGCTCTTCTTCTCTTGCGGCGAGGGGAAATGCGCCGTTTCATTCAACGCCCTGACGGGAAAGGTCGTCACCCAGTCCTTGCCATGGGAGCCATGCCCCGCGCCATCCACCACGATCTGGACATTGTGGGCAATACTGGAAAAAGAACCGATATCGAGCCGCGCCTCGGCATCCCCCAGGAAGTTGTATATCCTGGGAATGGAAGATACATAGGACATGAACCCCATGCTGACATTGGGATAGGTTTTCAGCAGTATCCTTTTGTTCCGGCATATCTGGAACCAGGATGTCTTGCGTATGCCGCATTCTGGATAGATATGACATATTTCCGCGAAATTGATTGCCCACCTGACGTCGTAATTCAATATCTCTTCTTCCCGGGATATCGATTCCTCAATATCTCCGACGCTGTTGCCGGCGGGCGTCACGACGACAATGTAATTGGCCAGATTGTCACTGCTCGCCCATGTCCGGGGCTGCAACACCACCAGCCCTTGCGCTGGCGCGCCCGCTATTCCCCGGACGACCATCATTTTTCCCTCATCCGGATCAAGCGCGTTTTCATCGATGAAACCCCGCACCGTGTGTCCTTGCGCCAGCAAAACGGCCGCGACCCTTTGCGCCATCGTTCCTGTTCCATGAATCAATATCGGCTGGGGCAAATCAGGGGGCGCGGACAGGAAATCGACCAGCGTTAATCTATTTGCGGAATGGCTGCGGGGAGTTGGGGAGTTGGGGAGTTGGGGAGTTGGGGAGTTGGGGAGTTGGGGAGTTGGGGAGTTGGGGAGTTGGGGAGTTGGGGAGTTGGGGAGTTGGGGAGTTGGGGAGTTGGGGAG
>JAITCV010000215.1 GCA_031282905.1 Azoarcus sp.
GTTGCCGAAATCGAAACCATCGAACGCGAAACCGACGCCTTCGCCCGCATCCATTGCCGGCCGATCGCCGCGGTCGAACAGAGCACCCGGGTATTGATCCTGGGCCGTGAAGTCTTGCCGCCGCCGCGTCCGGAGTCGGCAATCGAAGTCGCACCGGCCCGTGCTCGTCCCGCCGCGCGCGCCGCGCAACGCGCGGGCCGCCGCAATAGGGAGTGAACCATGCAATTGACCAATCGTTCCAACCGTATCCTGCTGCCGGTGCGGGTATGGTTCGTCTACCTCAGCCTGGTGATCGCGCTCGGGCTGGACTACATCCCCACGAGCCGCATCCCCGGCATCCCCGACTGGGTGGCGCTGGTACTGGCGTTCTGGTGCATCCGCGAACCCCGGGTAATCGGCATGGGTGCAGGCTTCGTGCTCGGCGTGCTGATCGACATCGGCCAGGGGGCGGCCATGGGCCAGCACGCGCTGGCCTACGTGGTGCTGGCCTGGTTTGCCGGCGAACTCTCGCGGCGGATCATGTGGTTTCCCGCCTTGCTCCAGGCCCTACACGTCCTGCCGATGCTGCTCATCGCCCAGGCCCTGATGGTTGCGGTGCGGATGGTCGCGGGCAATGAATTTCCGGGCTGGTGGTATTTCATCTCCAGCTTCACCGGCGTACTGCTGTGGTGGCCGCTCACCTACCTGCTGCTGCTGCCGCAATTCCAGCCGGTGGAACGCGATGAAAACCGGCCAATCTGAATCCTGAATCCGCGAGTCCGCGGAGCAGCCAATGAATGCCTACCACGCCCACGAACAGGAAACACAGCGTTACCACCACCGCCTGCTGGCCGCGGGCGTTTTCGTTTTCCTGGGTCTCGTCGTGCTCGCGGCGCGGCTGTATGTCCTCCAGGTCGAGCGCCACGACTATTTCCGCACCCGCGCCGAAGGCAACCGCATCGCCCTGCTGCCCATCGTGCCCCATCGCGGCTCCATCGTCGATCGCAATGGCACGGTGCTGGCGCGCAACTACGCCGCGTTCACCCTGGAGATCACCCCATCGCTCACCCTGAAAGGGCTGGAAGAAACCATCGATGAACTCGGCGGCCTGATTACCATCGAAGCGCGCGATCGCCGACGTTTCCACAAATTGCTCGCCGAAAGCCGCAAGTTCGAAAGCGTGCCGATCCGCACCCGGCTCTCCGACGAAGAGGTCGCGCGCTTCATCGCCCAGCGTTACCGCTTCCCCGGTGTCGAAGTGCAGGCGCGGCTGTTCCGCGATTACCCGCAGGGCACGGCGGCCTCGCACATCGTCGGCTACATCGGCCGGATCAACGACAAGGATGTCGAGCGCATCGAGGAGCGCGGCGAAACCGCGAACTACCGCAATACCGAATACATCGGCAAGAGCGGGGTGGAAGCGTCCTACGAAGCCCGGCTCCACGGCACCACCGGCACCGAGCAGGTCGAAGTCAACGCCAGCGGACGGGCCGTGCGCCAACTCTCCAGCATCCCGGCGGCGGTGGGCGCCGATCTCGAACTGAGCATCGACATGAACCTGCAGAAAATGGCCGAAGCCGCCTTCGGCACGCGGCGTGGCGCCCTGGTAGCCATCGAACCCAGTACCGGCGGCGTGCTCGCCATGGTATCGACGCCAACCTTCGACCCCAATCTATTCGTAGACGGCATTTCCTCCCAGGATTGGCAGGCGCTCAACGACTCGCCCGACCACCCGCTCCTGAATCGCGCGATCTACAGCGCCTATCCGCCCGGCTCCACCTTCAAGCCCTTCATGGCGCTCGCCGGTCTCACCAGCGGCAAACGCACCACCAGCCAAGCCATCGCCGACCCAGGTTATTTCAATTTCGGCGGTCACCGCTTCATGGACGACAAGGTCGGCGGCCATGGCCTGGTCAACCTGCACAAATCCATCGTGGTGTCCTGCAACACCTATTACTACATGCTTGCCAACGACCTCGGCATCGACGGCATCGCCAGCTTCATGACCCAGTTTGGCTTTGGCGCACGCACGGGGCTCGACCTGCCCGGCGAAGCCGAAGGCGTACTGCCCTCGCCGGAATGGAAACGCCGCCGCTTCCGCAACCCGGCGCAACAACGCTGGTATGGCGGCGAGACCATCTCGGTGGGCATCGGCCAAGGCTACAACGCCTATACCCCGATCCAGATGGCAAACGCGCTCGCCGCGCTGGTCAACGGCGGCCTGCAATTCCATCCTCACGTCGTGCGCTACGTCATCGACGCCAGAAGCGGCGAGCGCCGCATGGTCGAACCGGAACCCATGCGCCACATTGCGCTCGCACCCGAACATATCCGCGCGGTGTTGCAGGGCATGGAAGATGTCAACAAGGTCGGCACCGGCGCGCGGGCATTCGCGGGCGCGCCCTACACCTCGGGCGGCAAGACCGGCACCGCGCAAGTCTATTCGCTCAGGGGCGGGCGCTATCTGGGGCGCGCCAACGAACGCCTGCGCGATCACTCCTGGTTCATCGCCTACGCCCCGGCCGAACAACCGAAGATCGCCCTCGCCGTGCTGGTGGAAAACGGCGGCTTCGGCGCGGCCTCGGCGGCGCCGATCGCGCGCCAGGTGATGGATTTCTACCTGCTCGGCCAAATCCCCGGCCAGCCCGCGGCAGAAGACCCGGAAGCCGAAGACAGCGGCGCGGAAGATGGGGGCGACGCCGGGGAGATCAGCGAATGAACCGGCACCTGTTTCACCCCGTCATCTTGCTGCGCGCGTTGTTGCGGCCGATCGATCCGGTATTGATGCTGGTGCTCGCATGCCTGCTGGGCTATGCGGTCGTACTGATGTCGAGCGCTTCTCCCGAGCGCATCGAATCGCAACTGACCCACATGGCGCTGGCAGTGGCGGCAATGTGGATCGTGGCCTTCATCCCCAGCCAGCGCCTGCTTGCCATGGGCTTGCCCTGTTATGTTTTTGGAATAGCTCTGCTGCTGGCGGTACTGCTCTTCGGCGACATCTCCAAGGGCGCGCAGCGTTGGCTCAACATCGGCGTGGCCCGCATCCAGCCCTCGGAACTGATGAAGATCGCCATGCCGCTGATGCTGGCGTGGTTTTTCCAGAAACGCGAAGCCCATATCGGCTGGCGAGAATTCATCGCCGCCGGCGTATTACTGGCCGTACCGGTGGCGATGATCGCCAAACAGCCCGATCTCGGCACCGCGCTTCTGGTGGCGGCAGCCGGGCTGTATGTGATCTTCTTCGCGGGCCTGTCGTGGAAACTGATCGTGCCGGTCGTGGTGATCGGCATTACCGGCATCGTCGCCATCGTCGCCTTTGGCGACACCCTGTGCCAGCCCGACAGCGTGTGGCCGGGCATCCGCGACTACCAGAAACAGCGGGTATGCACCCTGCTCGACCCCACCCGCGACCCGCTCGGCAAGGGCTTCCACATCATCCAGTCGACCATTGCCATCGGCTCGGGCGGCCTATTCGGCAAAGGCTGGATGCAAGGCACCCAGACCCACCTCTCCTTCCTGCCCGAACGCCATACTGATTTCATTTTCGCCGTATTGGCCGAGGAATTCGGTCTGCTGGGTGCGCTTTTCCTGCTGCTGATCTATTTCGTGCTGATCGCCCGCGGTCTGTATATCGCCGCGATCGCGCTTACCTTGGGCACGCAATTGCTGGCCGGGGCGGTGACGATGATCTTTTTCACCTATGTGCTCGTCAACATGGGCATGGTGAGCGGCATCCTGCCCGTGGTCGGCGTACCACTGCCCTTCATCAGCTATGGCGGCACCGCGCTCGTCACCTTGTGCCTGGGTCTGGGTATCCTGATGAGCATCCGCCGCGACAAACTGGCGCACAAGCGGTGAACCTGGAAGCGCGGAGTGTGCAGGTCGTTTGGCTCTGCTGGAAAAATGGACGCTTGCGTCCCTGGTCGCAAAGGCTTGCGATGAACGCCGTCCTACATGGGCCTACAGCGCCTTGCCCGTTCCAGAACGCCTGATTTCAGCCGGAATGGAACCCACTGATCAGGAGGAAAACAATGAGTGCGGAAGTAACATTCACAACAGCCTATCAATCAGATCGAGACTTGCTTTACATTGCTGGTTCTCTAGACGATCTGGAAGATTTTGCACCCTTTACACGTTTGTTTGTTTATGACAAACATAATCATGACGGTCGTAGC
>JAITCV010000228.1 GCA_031282905.1 Azoarcus sp.
ATGCCTGGAAACACAGCAACGGTGCGGCTTTGTAGGGGCGCGCTGCGCGCGCCCGCGGGCGCATGCAATGCGCCCCTACAGGCGTTATCGTTATCAAAAGACCTATCAAGAATAAGACACTACACTAGCCTCGCTGGTGACGAGTTCAAGGCATGATGCGTATCGATTTGTTTTATCTGTTTTATTTGCGATTGCAAAAACCATTCCTGGCCGTTGGCATCGGTTCCCTCGCGCCCGCAATGCGCCCCAGGGCTTCCGGCACGCGGATTTCCCATTGGCGGCGTTTGCCGTGAATGACACCTTGTTGTGACCAGTCGGCAAGCAGGCGGTTCAGGGTTTCCGCGCGGATGCCCAGCGTGGCGGCCAATTGGCGTTGACTCAGGGGTAATTCGATCCCTGCCTTGCCCTGGCGCTCGTGCTGCTGCAAGAGATAGTCCGCCAGACGCTCGGAAGCGGAGGTGCGCGCCAGACGTTCCACTTCCCCGATGCGCTGGCACAGGCGCTGGCTCGCGCGCCCCAGAAGACGCAGGGCGACCTGGGGCTCGATTTCGCACAGATGATGCAGATCCTGGCGGCGCATCTGGAAAAGCTGGCAGGGAGTGCGGGCGCGGATGCCTACCGGATAACGTCCGTCGGGGACGAACATCAGCACTTCCGCGATCAATTCCGGTGAGCGCATGTGGCAGAAGATGCGTTCTTCGCCATCCGCGCCATAACGCACCGATTCCATTTCGCCTTGCTGGAGCAGGTACCAGGATCGCGCGTCGTCCTGTTCATGAAAGATGAATTCCGCTTCGCGCAATTGCCGGGATATGCCATTTGCCAGGATGGGACGCATGGCGGCTTCCGCCACGCCAATGAAAAGCGGATGCGTCATGAGTGTGGACAAAACTTCCGGGGGGAACTTGAGAAAAGTCATTTTGACCGCCATCAATTTGTATGATTATAAGAATCACTATTAATTATAACGTCGATAGACGCGAGGCAGCATGATTTACATTTCCCGTCCCCACCCATTCTCAAGTCATGCCAGAAGCTTTGTGGCATTGGCGATCTCGCTTGCTTTCCCCGTTGCCCACGCCGAGAAAGAAGAGGCGCTCCTGCCCGTCGTGGAAACGGTTTCGGCAATCCGTTCCAGCGGCGTGGCGGAAGATTCGCCACGTTCGGTGAGCGTGGTCGATTCGAAGACGCTCACCGAGCGCCCCGGCATGAATGGCATCCAGACCGCGTTGGAAGAGGTGCCTGGTATCCAGTTCGCCCGCTCTGGCGGGCTGGGCGGGCAGATCGTCATGCGCGGCTTCAATTCCAACAATGCCCGTTCCATCGTGACCGTGGATGGCGATCGCTATCGCGGACGCACTACGTTGGAATTCAACATGTTCGACCCCAACGCCATCGAACGCATCGAGGTCATTCGCGGCCCGGCGTCGGCGCTCTATGGCGCGGACGCCATGAATGGCGTGATCAACATCGTCACCCGCCGTGCCCGGGGCGACAGCGACGCGCCGTTTTCCCTCAGTCCCCGCCTGCGTGCGCTGGAATATGCGAGCGTGAACGATCTGTGGGGCACGCGGCTGGAGTTGAGCGGCGGCGGCGCGGGTTTCGATGTGATGATCGGCGCGCATTACCGTGGCGCGCACGATTTCGATACGCCCAAGGGCCGCGCCCGAAACAGTGATTTCGACAGCAAGGGACTGGATTTCAACATCGGCTACAGCCCCACCTCGGAATCACGTTGGGAGTTGTCCGGCCGCTACCAGGACGTCATGACCGGACGCGCGGGCGGACTGGGCGCCGCGCCAGGCGCGCCGATCCAGGAGGTGACCGAGGATCCGATCATCGAAAGATATCTGCGCCTGGCCTATCAGGGGAAAAACTTCGGCGCGCTGGCCGATACCCTGGATGGTTCGCTTTACGTGCGCGAATTCGAAACCGATATCTACCAGACCAATCGCAGCAATCCCGCCGTGACCGCCGCGCCGCACCTCAAGGTGTATACGCCCACGGTATGGGGCGGCCACCTCGTCGCCATGAAGGGGATGGGTGAGCATTTGCTGGGCTATGGCGGCGATTTCTTCCGCGAGGATTTCTACGGACGCAAACGCCAGATTACCCGCACGAATGCCGCAACCGGCGCGCTCATCGGCCAGACGGATTGGGAGCACATCGATCGTCATTCGTGGCAGACCAATATCGGCGCGTTTATTACCGATGAATGGCAGGCGAGCGAACGCTGGACGCTGTCCGGCGCGCTGCGCTACGACCGGGTGAAAGTAAAAATCGGCCACACGGTGGATGGCGAAACCCCCGCCATCACGGAAGAATTCGAGCGCCACCGCGAAAATACCCATTCGGCGCTCACCGGCAACCTGGGCGCGGTCTACAAGCTCACGCCGGTCTGGAGCCTGGCCGCGAACCTGAGCCGCGGCTTTCGCGCCCCTTCCGGCAATGAACGCACGATCACTTCCACCGCGGGCACGATCACGACGCTGCCCAGCCCCGAGCTGAAACCGGAATACAACAACACGCTGGAGCTGGGGCTGCGCTGGAACGCGGACGCGGCGCGCGGCAGTCTCACCGCATATGAGAGCCGTTATACCGACCTGATCACGACCCGGGTGCTGACGCCGAGCTTGCGCCAGCGTCTCAATGTCGGCGACGCGGTGATACGCGGACTGGAACTGGAAGGCAGCAACGAGCTTGCCCGCCATTGGCGTCTGGCCTACATGCTCACCCTCACCCGCGGCACCGACAAATCCTCCCATCGACCATTGCCTGGCATCGCGCCGCTGGCCGCGCGGCTGGCCTTGCGTTACCAGCAGGACGGCTGGTATGTCGAAGGCGTCACGCGGGGCTACAAGGGCAAGACGCGCATCGACGCGACGCAGGAACGCAAGGGTTCGAGCTACGCCATGGTCGATGTTTACGCCGGAGCCAGTCTCGACCGTTACATCGGCGGCGCGCGTGGTTGGAAGCTCGTCGCCGGGGTGGAAAACCTGTTCGATCGCCTGGGACGCAACCCCGCCGTGGCCGAGGACATTGCCTATCCGCATGGCGGCATCGCCAATCCCCTGGCCGAACCGGGGCGCAATTTCGTGTTGAAACTCACTTCGGATTTCTAGGGCTGCCGACATGTTTTGCATTTGTCATTGCAAGGCGCGAAGCAATGTGGCAATCCACACGGCGTCGTCGGGAGCACGGGCATCTTGCCCGCAGCGGTCGGGATGCCCGCGCCCCTTTTTGTCCCCCATCCCAGGGCCGAGACTGGCCGTGATCGTTCTGGGCGTGTTCTTTTTTCTCGCGCCGGCAGCCGCGCGGACGCTCACCGACCAGAATGGCCATACCGTCGACGTGCCCGCCACGATCCGGCGCGTCATCGCCATCCCGATTCCGCTCGCCTCGATGGTCATGGTCGTGGATGGCGGCACGAGCCGTCTCATCGGCATGAATTCCGCCGCGAAAAGCGACATTACCGAGGGACTGCTCGGGCGCATGTTCCCGCAAGCCGCACAGATACCGACGCGGATTGCCGGAGAGAATTTCGCGCCGAACGCCGAGGCGCTCATCACCGCCCGCGCCGATCTCGTCATCCAGTGGGGCGACCGGGGCAACGCCATCCTCGATCCCATTCGCGCCCTGGGCATTCCCATGCTCACCCTCAAATATGGCAATAGCGTTTTGGCCGCCGACTGGCTGCGCCTGACCGGCGCCGCGCTCGGCAAACCCGAACGCGGCGAGGCGCTGGCGCGCTGGTTTGAACAGCGGGTGGACGAGATTGCCCGCCTGGGCGCGGCGGTGCCGGAAAACGAACGGCCACGGGTCATTTACCTGATGCGCGGCCTGTCTACCCTGCAAGTGGCCGGCAAGGGCACAAGCATGGATGGCGATATCCGCGACGCTGGTGGCATCAACCCCGCCGCGCATCTGCCGGGGGCGGCCGTGGTCGGCATCGAACAGATATTGACCTGGAACCCGGACATCATCCTGCTCAACAATTTCGAATCGGGCTTGCAACCGGCGCGCCTGTATGCCGACAGCCGTTTCCAGGGCATCAAGGCCATCGATGAAAAGCGGGTTTATCTCTACCCGCGCGGCGGTTTCCGTTGGGACCCGCCCAGCCAGGAAACCCCGCTGGCCGTCGAATGGCTCCACGATATCTTCCATCCGCGCCGTGCCCTGCCGGGATTGCGCGCGCGCATCGCCCAAGTCTATGTGGATTTGTACGCTTACCGGATCACGGAGGCGGAAATCGACGAAGTCCTGCGCATGAAGGAAAACGGCCAGAGCGCGCATTACCAGACATTGTTCGCTAACGGGACGGCACGGCCATGAACGAGGCCACGACACACATGGACCACGGCGCGTTCGCGCCGCGCGCCGCCTTTGTGCACAAAACCACGCTCGGCCTGCTGCTTTTGTTGCTGCTCGTCATCTTCGGCGCGCTCTCCATCGGGCGTTACGCCATTGCCCCGCTCGATGTCGCGCGCATCCTGCTGGGTAGCGGTGACGCCGATCCCATGGCCACCCGCGTGATCGAAAGCGTGCGCCTGCCCCGCGTGCTGCTCGCGCTGCTGGTGGGCGCGGGGCTGGCGGCGGCGGGCGCATCCTTGCAGAGCATTTTCCGCAATCCGCTTGCCGAACCGCAATTGCTGGGAGTGTCCTCCGGGGCGGCGTTCGGCGGCATCCTGGCCTTGCTGATCTGGGGAGACGGCTTGCCGCTCATCGCTGGCGCGCTTGTCTTCGGCATGATGGCGCTCCTTGCCGTCTTCTGGCTCGCGGGCGGCAAGATGGCGCATCGCACCGGCAGCGCCGTGCTTTTGGTGCTGGCGGGCATCGTGGTCAGCGGCGTCTTTGCCGCGGGCGTCTCGCTCGTCAAACTCGTCGCCGACCCGCAAAACCAGTTGCCCGCCATCGTCTTCTGGCTGATGGGCAGCCTTTCCAGCGCGAACCAGGAACGGCTGTGGCTGGCCCTGCCCTGCATTGGCCTCAGCCTCGCCCTGCTTCACGGCCTGCGTTTCCAGTTGCTGGCGCTCTCCCTCAGCGAGGAAGACGCGCGCGCCCTGGGCGTCAAGGTCGGGCCCGGACGCTTGCTGGCGCTGCTCGCCGTCGGCCTGATCACCGCCGCAAGCGTGGCCGTCTGTGGCATCGTCGGCTGGGTCGGCCTCGTGGTGCCGCATCTGGTGCGCATGGGCCTGGGCACGGATCACCGCAATTTCCTCCTGAACGTCATGGTGGGCGGCGCGGCCTACCTGATCGTCGTCGATACCCTGGCGCGTAGCGCGATGGAAGTGGAAATCCCGCTGGGCGTACTCACTTCGCTGCTGGGCGCGCCCCTCTTTGCCTTTCTCGTGCGCCGCATCGGGCATGGCGTGGAGGGCGGATGAACACAAGCATCATGCGCGCGCAAAACCTGGGCTATCGCCTGGAGGCGGAAAAATCATCCGAGGCGCGCTGGATTTTGCGCGGAATCTCGTTCGCGCTGGACCAAGGCGAGTTGTGCGCCGTGCTGGGGCCGAACGGCATCGGCAAATCCACCCTGTTGCGCCTGCTGACGAGCGCCGCCCAGCCCGCCGAGGGCCAGGTAACGCACCAAGGCCGCATCGGTTATGTACCGCAGGCCGTGCATCCGGCCCTGCCGATGACGGCGCTGGAAATGACGCTCTTGGGACGCGCCGCGCGGCTTTCCCTGTTGGGCGCGCCGCGCCGCCGCGATTACGCCATCGCCGAAACTGCCCTGCAACGGGTAGAAGCCAGCCATCTCGCCTCCCGCCCCTTCAACAAGCTCTCCGGCGGCGAGCGGCAACTGGTGCTGATGGCCAGGGCGCTGGCCGCCGAAGCGGACATCCTGGTGCTGGACGAACCCACGGCGGCGCTCGACTGGCATAACCAGGCGCTCATCCTGCGCCTGCTCGCCGGGCTGGCGAAGGAAGGCGTCACCATCGTCATGAGCACGCACTCGCCGCAGCATGCCTTTGAATTCGCCCACCGCGCCCTGTTGATCTTCGACGCTGGCCGCCATGTCTTCGGCACGCCCGGCGAAGTCATGGACGAAGCGGCGCTCTCCGGTCTGTTCCATCTCCCGGTACGCCGCGTACCGCTTGCGGATGGCATGGCAGCCATCCCGATATTCAGGCAAGCCCCGCCCGCC
>JAITCV010000158.1 GCA_031282905.1 Azoarcus sp.
AGTTTATCCGCTTCTTCGCTCTTGGCGGTCAGCATGATGATCGGCACATCCCGCGTGTGCGGCGCGGCACGCCACTTGCGCGCGAGTTCCAGGCCGCTCAGATGACCGGGCAGCATCCAGTCGAGCAGGATGAGGTCGGGCAGGCGCGCGTCCAGCCGCGCCTGTGCCTCCATGCCGCTTGCCACCGCCGCCGCGTCGAAACCGCCGTGACGCAGATTGACCAGAATCAGTTCGGCGATGTCGGCCTGATCTTCGACCACCAGAACATGGGGTTTCAGGGAAGGCGCGCTACTCATGGTTTCTGCCTTACTGAATATGAATGGCGGATTCAACCTGCGTGAGCGAGCTGTGGCGCACGTCGGTGCCCTTGACGATGTAGATGATGAATTCGGCAATGTTCTTGGCGTGATCGCCGATGCGCTCGATGGCCTTGGCGAGAAAGAGCAGATCCAGGCTGTCGCTGATCGTGCGCGGGTCTTCCATCATGTAGGTGATGAGCTTGCGGGTAAACCCCTTGAATTCCTGGTCGATCAGATCGTCTTCCTTGAAGATCGACACGGCCTCGGCCACGTCCAGGCGGGCAAAGGCATCCAGCACCCGGCGAATGAGCGTGGTGGCAAGATCGGAAGCCAGGCGCAGGTCACCGATGGGCATCTTGCGGGCGTAGCCGCCTTCGACGATGGATTTGACCATGCGCGCGATCTTGTCGGCTTCGTCACCCGCGCGTTCCAGATTGGTGGTGATCTTGGAGATCGCCAGCAACAGGCGCAGGTCGCGCGCGGCGGGCTGGCGGCGCGCGACGATGGCGGTCAGGGCGTGGTCGATGGCGACTTCCATCATGTCCACCCGGTCTTCGGTCTGGATGACTTCTTCGGCCAGCGGCACGGAAAATTGCGCCAGCGCCTGAACGGCATGCTGGATCTGCGTTTCGACCAGCCCGCCCATTTCCATCAGTTTCGAGGAAATATTGTTCAGATCGCTGTCGAATTGGGAAGAAAGATGTTTTTCGCTCATGACGCCTCAGCCGAAACGGCCCGTGATGTAGTCCTCGGTTTCCCGACGACGCGGTTTGAAGAACATTTGCTCGGTTTCGCCGAATTCGATGAGATCGCCCAGGTACATGTAGGCGGTATGGTCGCTGCAACGGGCGGCCTGCTGCATGTTGTGGGTAACGATGATGACCGTGTAGTCCGTCTTGAATTCCGCGATCAATTCCTCGATGCGGGCGGTGGAAATCGGGTCGAGCGCGGAACA
The DNA here is from genome assembly GCA_031282905.1 of Azoarcus sp. GTDB lineage: Bacteria > Pseudomonadota > Gammaproteobacteria > Burkholderiales > Rhodocyclaceae > WRNU01. The sequence goes on from JAITCV010000158.1 coordinate 1,255, forward strand.
GGGTTCGTCGAGCAGCAGGATTTCGGGGCGGATGGCGATGCAGCGCGCGATGCACAGGCGTTGCTGTTGCCCGCCGGAGAGGCTCGCGCCGTTTTGTTGCAGCTTGTCTTTCACCTCCTCCCAGAGCGCGGCTTTTTTCAGCGCCCATTCCACGCGCTCTTCCATGTCGATGCGGGAGAGGTCCTCGAAGAGTTTCACGCCGAAAGCGATGTTGTCGAAGATCGACATGGGAAAGGGCGTGGGTTTCTGGAACACCATGCCGACGCGGGCGCGAATCAGCGCCACGTCCTGGCGGGCGTCCAGCAGATCTTCGCCGTCGAGCAGGATGCGGCCTTCGGCGCGCTGTTCGGGATAAAGCGCGTACATCCGGTTGAAAGTGCGCAGCAGCGTGGATTTGCCGCAACCGGAAGGGCCGATGAACGCCGTCACGCGGTTGGCGGGAATGTCGAGACTGATGTGCTTGAGCGCCTGGAATTTGCCGTAATAAAAACACAAATCCTGGATGGAGAGTTTTACCGGGAAAGCGGAGGCATCCGCCGCGTCCGTTTCGGCCAGAACGGCATTCGATTGTAATGAGGTCATGATGGTCACGGTGCAGCGTTGCGCGCCAGTACGTTGGGTTCGAGGACGATCAGGGAATGAAAGACGCGCCCCGTTGCTGCGCGATTTCGTCTTTCGTCATGACCGTCTTCCGTTGTCGAAAACGAGGCAGACTTTAAGGCGGATTTGTGACAAGAAGATGACAAGGGTGCCGGGCATCAATCAAGCCATGGATTGATGATTTCGATGCCGCAATCGGCGAAATCCTTGACGTTGCGTGTTGCCAACCACCGGGCGCCCCGCGACTTGGCGATGACCGCAATGCTTGCGTCGAACAAACCGATCGGCCGTAGAGCAATTCCGCACGGGTAATCGTCGTAGTGAATAACGCCGTCCGGGGATGTGCCGCCATCCATGTCAATACTTGTTCACTGGGCGCGGGGCGCAGGATTTCGGAGAGGACATTGGTATCCAGAACGATCAATTGTCAAGCTCCGGCGGATGACGAATCGCCTCGCGCGGCGGAAATTCCAGTTCAACACCTCCCAGAGCCGACATGCGTGTCCGGATGGCGGCGACCAACGATATGGAGCGCGCGGATTCGGTCAGCAAGGCCGCGCGCAGGATATCGCGCGCTTCATCTTTCATGGAACGCCCTGCGTGCGCAAACGAATCTCAATGCGCTCATCGATGTCGCGGATGGTCATTGTCGTTGTCGTTGCCATGTCAACCTCATGTGACAGTCATGAGCCGCATCTTAGTGGTGTATGGACAGCGTCCGTTTCTCGATCAGGCCGCCTTGCGCGAAAGGAAGCGCGCCAGCACGTTGAGTCCCAGAACAATCAGGGTGATCAAAAAGACGCCGCCCCAGGCCAGTTGTTGCCAGTTCTCATAGGGACTCATGGCGAATTGCAGAATCGTTACCGGCAAGTTCGCGGTCGGGCCGGAAAGGCCGGAAGTCCAGAACTGATTGTTCAGGGCGGTGAAGAGCAACGGCGCGGTTTCGCCACAGATGCGCGCCACGGCCAGCAGTATGCCGGTGAGCACCCCGGCGCGCGCCGCGGCAAGTGTGATGCGGAGGATGACTTTCCATTTCGGCGTGCCCAGCGCATAGGCGGCCTCGCGCAGACTCGCCGGAATCAGCAACAGCATGTTTTCGGTGGTGCGGATCACGACCGGAATGACGATGAGCGCAAGCGCCGCCGCGCCCGCCCAGCCGGAAAATTCCCGCATGCGCACGACCATCACCGCATAGACGAAAAGGCCGATGATGATGGAAGGGGCCGACAGCAGCAGGTC
>JAITCV010000187.1 GCA_031282905.1 Azoarcus sp.
GCCGGCATTACCCCGGAACTGATCTCACCCCACACCCTGCGCCACGCATTCGCCACCCATTTGATCAACCACGGCGCCGACTTGCGGGTGGTACAAATGCTGCTCGGCCACGCCGACATTTCCACCACCCAAGTCTATACTCACGTCGCCCGCGAACGACTGAAGAAACTACATCAGGATCATCACCCGCGTAGCTGAGGGAAGTTGTCGAGTTCGATTATCAAAAAAAGCTTTGCATTTGGAAATAAAGGCTGGCAGAATTCCGTGCCATGGTGCTCATGCGCCATTTCGTGTGTACTTAACGCTGTCCGGCGACATCCCCGTGATGTTCTCGCGATGTTCTCGCGATGTTCTCACTATCTTTCGGGTATGTTTCTCCGGACACATCATGGAGAGTGAAAATGATCGACCTCGAAAAACTGGAACTGACTGAACTTCGCACCCTGAGAGCACAGGTCGAAGCAGAGATTCGCCGCCGTGGTTCCGCTACCCAGCGCGCAGTCAAAAAGCTTCATAAACTTGCCGAAGAACAAGGGTTAACCCTTGGAGAACTGTTCGCCATCGCAAATGGCGCGCCCGAATTGTCGGCCAGTCCCCGTTCGAGTGGCGTGATCAAATACCGCAACCCGCTTGATCCCAACCAAGGCTGGACTGGCCATGGCCGCAAGCCGGGCTGGGTAGTCAATTACCTCGCCAACGGCGGTTCGCTGGAAAGCCTCGCCGCCTGAAACTGCGGTTTCAACCTCGGTTTCAACCTCAGTTTCAACTTGTGGGCTGAACCCCCACAAGTTGAAACTCCGTGTTATCCACACTATCCAGATTAACCGCCGGTTTATCGGGCGCGGTTTATCGGGCGGTTTTCGATTGGCGATTCAATTGCACGGGCCTCGTCCACCGCCTCTCACCCTCCGCCTCTTTTGCCAGCAGCTTCTTTCTTCACGGACGTCGCCGACGCTTCCAGGCCAGCCAGACGAGCCGCAACATGTTGCACGGCACAATATCCCCATATCCATCAATGTCCATGCCCAGCCGCATCCAGTGAGGTGCCTCGCTGAATGCAAACGCCCACCCGGCGAACGTTTTTCATCACCCCAAGCTTGGCAATCCGTATCTTGACCCAAGGGGCGGCAAACTGCTCGCAGAGCAGATCGGCAATGAATTCCCCGAGTGTTTCAATCAGGTTGAAATGCCGCGACGCCAGTTCCGCGCGAATGCTTTCGATTACTTTGGCATAATCGATGGTATCGGCGATATCATCATGACTCGCCGCCGCTTCCGGTATGCCAAAGCTCAAGTCAAACTCTACTGTCTGCGCCACCACGCGCTCGCGCGCATAAATCCCGACCCAGGCGTCCACGCGCAAACCTTCGACAAAAATGAAATTCATCGCCATTCCCGGTTAGAATCGCCGCGATTCTAACCGGATGTCCGCCGTTTGGCGTGTCTGGCATCCGTAAAAAACAGGGAGTAACGATGACCGTGTTCATCATCTTGCTGCTTGCCGGCGCTTATCTCGTCGGCTCCATTCCCTTTGCCATCGTCGCAAGTAGCCTGTTTGGCCTCGAAGACCCGCGCAGTTATGGCTCCGGCAATCCCGGCGCCACCAACGTACTGCGGAGCGGCAGCAAGGCCGCGGCCATCCTCACCCTCATCGGTGACTGCCTCAAGGGCTGGGTGACCGTCTGGGCCGCCACTGCGCTCGGTTTCGAACCCTCCATTGCCGCGCTCGCTGGACTGGCCGCTTTCTTTGGCCATGTCTTCTCCATCTTCTTGCGTTTCAACGGCGGCAAGGGCGTCGCCACCGCGCTCGGCGTGCTCGCGGGCCTTTCCCCCTGGCTCGCCCTCGCTTGCCTTGGCGTCTGGCTGCTGGTCGCCCTCATCAGCCGTTATTCCGCCGCCGCCGCGATCGCCGCCGCGATCGCGGCGCCATGCGCCACGGCACTGCTCAAGGGCGATATGGCGTCGTTTGCCATCGTCCTGGCCATGGCCCTGGTGCTGATCTGGCGTCATACAGCCAACATCAAACGCCTTCTTGTCGGAACCGAGGACAAGATCGGCGGGAAGAACAAATAAAAAAGAGCGGCCACGGGAACCTGCGGACACGATTGTTCCGCCACTTTGGATTGCATGCCCGCGCCGGAAGTAGCGATACCGGATGAAGAAAAACCGCGTGAATTGCAAGTCACGGTTCAACGGCATTGGGGAGCGCAAACCCGGTGCGTCATGGCGACAGGACAGCTTGGTTGGCAGCGGCGCGACATCCGCCCGAAACTGTTTCAGCAATTTTCTGAAACGTCCAGGTCGAACAAGCCCTTCGCCCCGCCATATAAAATCTCCTCACGATGCCCGCGCCGCTTTCGGCATGAGAGTTCGATGTGGGAATGGGCGCGGGATTCGACCTGGCCGCCAATCTGTTCTGTCATGTCGCATTCCGCGCCTTCCCGCAGCGGGCACGCTGGACGAAGCAAGCGGGCGAACATGAGGAACACGCTATGATAGAAGCATCACACGACGGCCCGCTCACCTGCGAGATCATCCTCAAATGGCTGTATGGGGATGGCCGCATCGACAAAAACACATTCAAGCAACTGGCCCGGCGCCTGCACGGCACCCAATCCGCCCAGCATCCGCTGTTGCGCATTGCCAGCCTCGATCCGATCTCGCGCCACGGGCAGCCGCTCGATACCGACTATCTGTGCCGGTGGCTGGCCGGTCTTGCCGGTCTCGAATTCCTGCACATCAACCCGCTCAAGGCCGACGTGGGCCGGGTCGGCGAGATCATGAGCATGCAGTACGCCCAGCGCTATGGCATCTTGCCGATCAAGTTTTCTCCCACCGAATGCATCATCGCGACCGCCCAGCCATTCGAGCGCAGTTGGATTCCCCAAGTCGAGCACGCGGCCAAGCAGCCGATCCGGCTGGTCTTTTCCAACCCCGAGGACATCGCGCGCTACACCGTCGAATTTTTCTCGCTGGCCCATTCCGTGCGCGCCGCCCAATCGAACGGAAACGCCATTCAGGGCGCGACCTTCGAACAGCTCGTCGAACTTGGCTCGGGAGACCGGCAGGTCGACGCCAATGACCAAGGCATCATCCGCCTCGTCGACTGGTTGTGGCAATACGCCTTCACCCAGCGCGCCAGTGATATCCATCTCGAACCCCGCCGCGAAATCGGCAATGTGCGCTTTCGCATCGACGGCGTGCTCCACACCGTCTACCAGCTTCCGATGGGGGTGATGAATGCCGTGCTCAGCCGCATCAAATTACTGGGCCGCATGGATGTCGTCGAAAAACGCCGCCCGCTCGATGGCCGCATCAAAACTCGCTCGCCGGAAGGAAACGAAGTCGAAATGCGCCTCTCCACCATGCCCACCGCCTTTGGCGAAAAGATGGTCATGCGCATCTTCGACCCCGACGTCGCGGTCAAGGATGCCGAAGGGCTGGGCTTCTCGCCCAAGGAAGCCGCGCAATGGCACGACATCACCCATCGCCCCAATGGCATCGTCCTGGTCACCGGCCCCACCGGCTCCGGCAAGACCACCACGCTTTATTCCACCCTCAAGCGCCTGGCTTCGAACGAAATCAATCTCTGCACTATCGAAGACCCCATCGAGCTGATCGAAAACGATTTCAACCAGACCCAGGTCCAGCCCGAGCTTGGCGTCGGCTTTGCCGAAGGCGTGCGCGCGCTGATGCGCCAAGACCCTGATGTCATCATGATCGGCGAAATCCGCGACGAGGAAACCGCCGCCATGGCGGTGCAGGCCGCCCTGACCGGCCACCTCGTTTTTTCCACCTTGCATACCAACGACGCGCCTTCCGCCATCACTCGCCTGCTCGATCTCAAGGTGCCGGGCTATCTGCTCGGCGCCACCTTGCTCGGCATCCTCGCCCAGCGCCTCGTGCGCACGCTCTGTCCCGACTGCAAGGAAGCCGACGAGCGTTTCAACATCGAAGAAGCGCGCGCGATGGCCAAGCCATGGAACATCAACGGCGAATTCCATCCCTGTCGTCCCGTGGGCTGCATCAAATGCCGCAATACCGGCTTTCGTGGCCGCGTCGGCATTTACGAACTCCTGCTCATCGACGAAAAATATCGCCGCCATCTGAGCCGGGAACCCAACCTCGACGCCCTGCGCCGCGCCGCCATCGACAGCGGCTTGAAACCCATGCGCCTCGAAGGTCTGCTCCGGGTCGCTCAAGGCATCACCACCATTGGCGAAGTCGTCTCCAACACCCCGCCCATCGAACTCGGACAAGCGGGTTGATCATCGCCCCGAAAAAACCGACACTCCACAGGCGTCATTACAATATCGCGGCCAACAGCCCATGATCAAACTCATCCCCATCGACAAACTCCAAGTTGGCATGTACGTGCACGATCTCAACTGCGGTTGGATCGAGCACAACTTCCTGCGCAACCGTTTCCTCGTCAACGACGAAAAGACACGGCAAAAAATCATCGCCCTGGGCACCCACGAAATCTATATCGACGTCTCGAAAGGCGCGGATATCGCCGAGGAGGCGCCCACGCTGGAAGAAACCCGCCACGCGGTCGACGCCCAGATCAAGGCCATTGCCCACAAGGAACCGCCCATTCCCCCCAAACCCGCCACCTTGGGCGAGGAACGCCAGCGCGCAAGAAAACTGCACGCCGAAGCCAACCGCATCGTGCAGGGCATGATGAGCGACATCCGTCTGGGCAAGCAGATCGAACTCGAACAGATCGAACCCGTGGTCGAACGCATCGTCGATTCCATCTTTCGCCACCAAGACGCGCTGCTGCCGCTGGCGCAGCTCAAGAACCATGACGAATACACCTTCCAGCACTCGGTATCGGTCTGCGCCTTGCTCACCTCGTTTGCGCGCGCGCTCGAACTGCCGCGTGAAATCATCCGCGAAATCGCCACCGGCGCCCTGCTCCACGACGTCGGCAAGGCCACCGTGCCCGACGAAGTGCTCAACAAACCTGGCAAGCTCACCGACGCCGAATTCGAGTGCATGAAGTCGCACGTGGTACAGAGCAAACTCATCCTGGAAGCCACTCCCGGCATCAGTCCGATCGCGCTCGCCGTCGCCGCCCAACATCACGAACGCTATGACGGCAGCGGTTATCCGAACAAGCTCAAGGGAGAAGAGATCAGCCTGTACGGCCAGATGGGTTCGATCGTCGATGTCTATGACGCGATCACCTCGAACCGCTGCTACCACAAGGGAATGCCGCCCACCGAGGCGCTGCGCAAACTGCTCGAATGGAGCAAATTCCATTTCAAGCCGGAACTGGTGCAAACCTTCATCCGCGCCCTGGGCATCTATCCCACGGGTTCATTGGTGCGGCTCGAAAGCGGGCGGCTGGCCATCGTCGAAGAACAGCACATCGAATCCCTGATGCAGCCCACGGTCAAGATCATCTTCCACACCCGGGGCGGCCACTATCTGCAACCCGAAACCCTGGACTTGCGCCGCACGCAGGATCGCATCGTTGCGCACGAGAATTTCGAGCACTGGAAAATCGACCCGGAAAAATGGGCAAAAACGTAGGAACACTTCAAAACGGGTGCAATCCAAAGTGGCGGAAAAGTCTTGCCGCAATTTGCCGCAATGACAAGGCGGGGGGGGTGTCGGTTTTGTAGGTTGGATAAGCGTAGCGTAATCCGACATTCGTCCCCACGATGCGCAGCACAAGCAAATCAAACAACAGCGGCGCTTTGCGCCGGTGATGAACCAATCAGAGTATCTACGAAACACGCCAAAGGATCGCGGATTTGACATACAATGACGAGCGCAC
>JAITCV010000188.1 GCA_031282905.1 Azoarcus sp.
GCACCATGCAGGTGTCCTCGACCCGTTTCATGCCGGTGAGTTTTCCGGGTTCCGAGATATTCGACAATACACGCAACTTCGACGACGCGCCCACCGCGTTCAAGGGCAATGGCAACAGCACGTCTTCGGATATCTCGGTCGCTTTTTATCCACAGCCACCCGCTCAGGACGATACGGGAAAGCGTTATGAAATCAGCACAGCCGATGGCATCAATTACGATGTCGTCGAATACCAGCCGGGCAATCCTTCTCCGCGACCAGTGACAAGCATATTGGGCGGCGGCACGGTGACTTTCGACGGTATCGAAGTGACGATTTCCGGTGTGGGCGAGCCGGGGGACGTTTTCGAAGTATTCGTTCCCTCGAAAAACGTCTTCGAAAACATGGCGTTGTTCGTCGATAGCCTGGAGCGGCCCGGTGTGGCGGGGGTCATCGGCGGCGTGGAATTCATCATCGGCAACATCGATGCCGCGCTGGAGACCGCGCTGCGGGCGCGGGCGCAGATCGGCTCGCAATTGGTGGAACTCGAACAATTGAAGGATTTCGGCAGCGAACTGGATCTGGAATACGCCAGCACGCTGTCGCGCCTGCAAGATGTGGATTACGCCGATGCCATTTCCCGCCTGACCCAGCAGCAGACTTTCCTCGAAGCCGCGCAACAATCGTTCATGAAAGTGAGCGGTTTGTCGCTGTTCAATTTCCTCTCCTGAGCGGAGGCGGCGATGAAACGGATCATCCTGTTGCTGCCGCTGGCCGCGCTGATGACGTCCTGCGCCTGGCTGCGGGAGAACGACGTGGAGGTCGCGGCAGGCGTGGGGGGCTATGTGGCGTTGAGCAAACTGGGCGCCACCCCCGAAATCATCGCGGGCGGGCTGATTGCCTACGCCATGTACGACCCGTTTTCGCCACAGTGGTCGATCCGGGTGGTCGAGATCGACCACGAGCGCCGCCGCATCGAATTGCGCATGAAGCGTTTCAGCACGGGCGGCGACGGCGAAGCCCGCCAGGTTTTCATGCGCGTCGCGCGCCAATTGGCGGAGGAAGGCGGGGACGATGGCATGGCCTATGCCGGCTTCGACGAACTGCGTTATGAAGAAGGAATCGAATCGTCCCGTCCCCTTGCCCAGCGCGTGGCGGACGGCGAAATCCGCCTGGTGAAATCGCGCCAGTTTCCGCAGTTGTAGCAGGACGGATCTGGCGCCGCGCGCCGCAATCCTGTTATGCCGTTTCCATCAAGGCTTCGATCTCGCCGATTTCACGCGGCGCGCCCTGAGTGAGATATTCGCAGCCGTCCGCCGTGACCAGCGCGTCGTCCTCGATGCGGATGCCGATGTTCCAGAAAGCTTCCGGTACGTCATCCGCGGGACGGATGTAGGCGCCCGGCTCGACGGTGAGCACCATGCCCGGCGCGAAGGGCCGCCATTGTCCCGCGAGCTTGTACTGGCCGACGTCATGCACGTCCATGCCCAGCCAATGGCCGGTGCGGTGCATGTAGAAGCGGCGGTAGTCGCCCCTTTCGATGACATCGTCAACGCGCCCCCCCAGCAGGCCGAGGTCGATGAAGCCCTGGGCCAGCACGGCCACCGCCGCGTCATGCGGCGCGTTCCAATTCGCGCCGGGGCGAATGGCATCGCGCGCGGCATGGTTGGCGGCGAGCACGAGCTGGTAGACATCGCGCTGCGCGCCGGAGAAGCGCCCACTGACCGGAAAGCTGCGGGTGATGTCGGATGCGTAGCCGTCGAGTTCGCAGCCCGCGTCGATCAACAGCAATTCGCCGTCCAGCATCTGGCGCGCGTTGTCGACATAATGGAGCACGCAGGCGTTGGCGCCACTGGCGACGATCGACGAATAGGCCGGAAACTGGCTGCCTCCGGCGCGAAAGGCATGGAGCAATTCAGCTTCGATTTCGTATTCGAAGCGACCGGGACGGGTGGCCCGCATCGCCCGGACATGCGCGGCGGCGGTGATCTCCCCCGCGCGGCGCATGAGGGCGATCTCGGTCTCATCCTTGATCAGGCGCATCTCGTCGACCACCGCCGCAACGCTGTGGATGCTCGTCGGCGCGCCCGTACCGGCGCGGCTGTTGGCGCGGGCGGTGTTGAGCGCGGCCATGACGCGCTTGTCCCATGCGCAATCATGGCCGATGTTCGTCCACAACGCGGGCTGATCGGCCAGCAGCCCAGGCAGGCGCTGGTCGAGTTCGCCGATCGGCCATGCTTCGTCGAAATCGAAAAGTTCGGCGGCGGCCTGCGGGCCATGGCGATGACCCGTCCAGATTTCCTGTTCCTCGTTCTTGGCCCGGCAAAAAAGAATCTGCCGCGGCGTGGCGCCCGCGACCAACACGAGCACGGCCTCGGGTTCACGAAAGCCGGTGAGATACCAGAACGAACTGTCGGGGCGGTAGGGATAAGGATTGCCGTTGTTGCGCTCGCACTCGGGCGCGGTGGCAATCAGCGCGACGCCGCCGCGCGCCTGCATGTAATCAACGAGACGCGCGCGGCGGGCGGGGAAAGGGAAAGAAGGACTGTTCATTGCATGCTCGTATTCGAAGCTGGCGAGGCTCATCAATGGATGTCATCGAGCTGGGCCACGGAATCGAATTTGCGCTGGTTGGCGTCGTGCCAGAGTTTGATCATGAACATGGTGCCCGCAAGGAAGAAACCGAAAAGGTAGATCACGGTGTTGATCGAAAAATCGAGCCACACCAGAAACGCATAACCTGAAAGCATCAGCAGGATGGAGAGGTTCTCGTTGAAGTTCTGCACCGAAATCGAATGCCCCGCGCCCATCAGCACATGGCCGCGATGCTGGAGCAAGGCGTTCATCGGCACGACGAAAAAACCGGCCAGCATGCCGATGACAACCAGCAGCACCTTGGCGAGGTTGGCATCGTAGACATGGGGCATGATCAGCATCACCACGCCCATGGCGATGCCCAGCGGAATGACCGTCACCGATCTGCGCATGCTGACGAGACGCGCGGCAAGCACCGCGCCGACGGCGATGCCACCGGTGAGCGTGCCCTGCAACAGCGTGGAAGCAGACAGATCAAGGCCAAGGTTGAGCGCGGACCATTCAATGAGGATGAACTGGAGCGTCTGGGCCGCCCCCCAGAAAAGCGTGGTGACCGCAAGCGTGATCTGGCCAAGCTTGTCGCGCCACAGCAGCTTCAGGCAGTGGGCGAAATCGTGGAACAAGTAAATGGGATTGTTTTTCAGCGGTTTGTGGTCGACGCCGGTGTCGGGGATGAACAGGTTGAAGAACGCGGCAAGCAGGTAGAAGGTGCCGACGACGATGATGCCCGCCCGCGCGGCGCTGTCGATGGCGGGCAGGCTCAAGCCGAGTATCCAGGCGGTCACATCATCACGCACCAGGAATCCGCCCACGAGCGCGCCCAGGATGATCGCGCCCACGGTGAGGCCCTCGATCCAGCCGTTGGCGACCACCAGCAGGCGGTGGGGCAGGTACTCGGTCAGGATGCCGTACTTCGCGGGCGAATAGGCCGCCGCGCCCAGGCCGATGATGGCGTAGGAGACGAATGGGTGAACGCCGAAGAAAAGCAGCATGCAACCGCCGATCTTGATCGTGTTGCTGATCAGCATCACCCGCCATTTCGGCATCGAATCGGCGAAAGCACCGACGAAGGCGGCAAGCGCCACGTAGGAAACGGCGAAATAGAGCTTGAGCAGAGGTTCATGGAAGGCCGGAGCGTCTGCGGCCTTTAGCATGCCGATGGCAATAATGAGCGCTGCGTTGTCGGCGAACGCGGAGAAAAACTGCGCCGCCATGATGATGTAAAAGCCGAGAGGCATCGTGCTGCGAACCACTTGATTTCGGACGGAGGGCGAACTTATACCACGAAGAACGCAGGCGTCAGAGGACAGATTGTCTATCCGGCGTGACGCGCCGAAGGATGAAACTCCCCTTTTGGCCTACGGCCACTTCTCCCCGCAGGGGGAAGAAGGAAAAACACGCGGCTTCCGGGAGGGCTTTTCCCCTTCTCCTTTACGGGAAAAGCGCCTGCGGGGCGGTCGGGTGATGAGATGCGCTGGATATTTGTCACTTGGCTCCTGTCTCCCTATCGTCATTGTGAGGCGCGCAAGCGACGTGGCAATCCATGGGGGCGGTTCAACGGTCCGAAACGTAGCTGGGGCGAGGCATGCCTGCCCTGAAGATGGATATCGTGCCGGGTTGTTGCGCGCGCCGAACGCCTCATCCGCAGCGCCGCAGCAATCCATGCGACGCTTCAGCCATCGGAATCGCCCAATCTTCCTTTTTCCTCCCCGGTGGAGAAGGTGGCCGACGGCGGTGCGCGCCTCATGACGATCTGCCATTCCTGGATGCACCGCTTCCGAAAGCTCGTCCCCCATTATGAGAAGACCGATTTGTCTTACTGCGCACGGCTGCATCTTGCCGCAGCCATGATCACCCTCGACAAAGTCATGCTTATTTACGGATAGGCACGAACTCCGCTTTGAAATCAGGTCGGTGCGTTGGACGGCCCTGAAGGGCTGCCGCTAATGTAGCGTTTCACGCTAATTGAACCTTATGAATTCAACCATGAAAATGCCTGAAGACATAGCAATGGCGCCGTTTTGTAGGGGCGCGCGCGCCCGCGGGCGCATGCAATGCGCCCCTACAGGCGTTATCGTCGACCCAAAGTCCTGTCAAAAATAAGACACTAATTTCCTGCTGGCATTTTCTTTCGTTTCTTCTCTTCAGCACGAAACCGTCGCAAGGCCTCTTGCCCCACTCCAACATCCAAGTCTTCGGCCAGCACGGCCAAGATATCGTGTGGCGTGCTGGGGTTTTGCGTCAAGGCGAAGCGGACGCTCGAATTGTCATCTTCGACAAGCAGGATCAGGGTATTCATCGGAGTGGCGGGATTGCTCGCAATCGCGCGACGCACATTCCAGTCATTATCCCCCGCCAGAACACGCAGGACATCCACCGGCATGGCAGGATTTTCCGCCACCGCGCAACGAACGTTCGGATCCTTATCTTTGGCAAGCAAAATCAGGATATCGAGTGACGCATTGGGGTGTTTCGCCACGGCGAGACGGATAGGGGAAATGTCATCTTCAGCAAGCACGGTCAGGATATCGTGTGACGCATTGGGGTGTTGCGCCACGGCGAAACGGATAGGGGAAAAGTCATCTTCAGCAAGTATGGTCAGGATATCGTGTGGGATCGTGCGATTTTCCGTCACCGTACAACGAACACCCAAATTTTCATCCTTCGCCCAAATGCGCAGGGTTTCCACCGTAATTGCGGGATTTCCCACAATGAAGTAACGCAAAAATCCATCAAACCTTGCCGCCAAATCGTGCAGAAGTTCCACCGGCGCGGCGGGATTTCTCGCGATCATGTGATGCACATCCAGATCTTCATCCTCCGCCAATATGCGTAGAAATTCCGCCGGCGTGGCGGAATTTCCCGCAACCCTGCAACGTACATTCTTATCTTTATCCTTCGCCAGTATGCACAGACTTTCCACTGGAGTGGAAATATTTTCCGCAACCACGCCACGCACGCGCCGACTTCTATCCTTCGCCCAAATGCGCAGGGTTTCCACCGGAACAGCGGGGTTTTTCGCCACCGCACGACGCACCGCCGAAGCTGCATCCTTCGCCAAAACATACAGGGTTTTCAATGGAGTCGCCGGATTTCCCGCCACCGCGCTGCGTACATACCAGTCTTTATCCTCCGCCAGCAGACACAGCGTTTCCACTGCAACGGCGGGATTTTCCGCCACCGCCGAACGCACATCATCCTCTTCATCCTCCGCCAGTATGCGCAGGGTTTCCTCCGGAATGGCGGGATTTTCCGCAACAGCCCAACGCACGAAATTGATATCATCCTCCGCCAGAACACACAGCATTTCCACCGGCGTGGCGGGATTTTGCGCGACCATGCAACGCACATCCTCATCTTCATCTTCCGCCAAAATGCGCAGGGTTTCCTCCGGAAGGTCGGGATTTTTCGCAACAGCCCAACGCACGAGATCGATCTCATCCTTCGCCAGAACGCACAGGATTTCCACCGGCGTGACGGGATTGTGCGCGACCATGCAACGCACATCCCCATCTTCATCCTCCGCCAAAAGGCGCAGGATTTCCACCGGCATGGCGGGATTTCCCGCAACCATGCAGCGCACATATCTGTTTCCATCCTTCGCCCAAATGCGCAGCGTTTTCACCGGAATAGCAATATTTCTCGCAACCGCGCAACGCACATCCCAATCCTCATCCATTGCCAAAATGCTTAGGATGTCTGCCGGCGTGGCGGGATTTCTCGCAACCTCACAGCGCTCCTCTACATCTACGCTTTGCGCCATGCGGCGTAGCTGTTCCTTTGAAAGACCGTTTTCGTTCATGGCATTTCCTTTCATTCCTCATTTTCCACGCAAAACCGTTGCAAGGCCGCTTGTTCCACCTCGGGATTCAAGTCTTCGGCCAGCACGACCAGGATGTCAAGTGGCGGATAACTGTTCCACCGCAAAACACGCTTTTTATTTCTCATGGTTTTCCCTTCATGCGCCATCTCCAGCGTAAAACCGTTGCAAGACGAAGCAATGCTCCGGCCATCTCCCTCGCCTCGTCCAAAGCGAGCCGCAAGCCCGTGGCAGTCCAACGCGGCCGAAGACCTGCATCCCGAAATGGCAAAAGCAGCTTTTCGCTTTTGACGAAAAGGTCTGGATTGCGGCTTATCGAAAATCATCAACAGGTTGCAAAACCGCAGAGACCGGCAGGCAAGACGGCGCGCTCGATCATCGGAATTCATCGAGCGATCTTCATGCGTACCATCCGTCCCCAATCGGGGCCGGAGACGTGCGTTTCGTCCGCCGTAATGCACCAGATGACTGGGTAATCGCGCTCGGAGCCGAAATCCGTTTTACCATCGGTCATGACGAGCACGACAGCGGGCGGGGTGGAAAATGCCTGTTCGGCGATGCGCTTGTCGATCCAGTCGAGGGCAGCGGGCATGTCGGTGCCGCCGCCGCCCTTGAGGGCGTCCTGATGGGCGATTTCCGCCATGACGGTTTCGCTCGCGGGCACATGGTCGAAGACCAGTGGCGTATATACCTCGGCATCGCAGGGAATGATGGTCAGGGTGCGGGGAAAGCAGACTTCCACCACACTCAGGATTTCGCCAACGAAACAGACCAGTCCCGCGTCTGCGATGGAGCCGGAGGTGTCGACCACGATGGCGACATGCTCCAGCGCGCCCACCGCGTCCATGCCCGGCAGGTACACTTTCAGCACGCTGTTCCTGCGGTTGGGGCGCATCCAGTCGTAATCGCTTTTTTCCAGCACGGTGAGGTATTCGGCCAGGAGCGCGCGCCAATTTTGCTCTGGTTTCAGGATTTCATCCAGATAACGCGCAATGCCCGCAGGCAGCGTCCCTTGCGTCATGCGCGCGGCCTGGGCGGCTTGCAGGATGAGACCGCGCGCCTTCTGGCGCAAGCGCGCGCGTTCTTCCGGGGTGAGGTCTTCCAGTGAAACTTCCAGAAGATCGGCGAGAAAATCATTTCCCAGGCGATTTTCAATGCCTTCCGGGAGTCGTTCGTAGACTTCTTCCTCGATCAATCCCTTGTATTGTTCGTCACACAGCCCGCCGGGCGGCAGGGAACCGCCTTCTTCCTTGATCATCAGGTTGATGACGTAATCGCAGGCGATGTTCCAGCGCCGGGGATGGCGCTCTCCCCGGCGAAAGGTGTGCTCGAAAGCCACATGCATGACCTCGTGTTTCAACAGCGCCACCTGTTCGTTCGCCTTGAGCGCCGCGAAGAACGTGGCGTTCACCAGGATGCGTATTCCATCCGTGCAGGCGGTGGCGCACCAGGGCGTATCCACGAAACCGGGGTCGAGATAGAACGCCAGGGTGGAAAAAAAGACATCGTCACGGGAAAGCCGCACCTGCGCTGCGCTCAGGGCTTTTTTGGCCTTGTCGAGGCTCATTTTTTCCCTCCCAGAAGCGCGGCGTGTTTTTCGACCCATTGGGTATGCGTGCCGCCCTGAAGGAGCAGGGATTTTTTTCGGCGCACGAGATTGACGAAGAACGCGGCAAAGCGGATATCGAGCCTGTCGAGCCAGGCGATGCAGTGCTGGCTCATGGCTTGGGCGCGCTGCTCATTCTTGTCGCCTTCCTGGATGACCCGGCTGGCAAGCGCCACGGTCGTCGCGTAACGCACATCGGCCTTTTCCGCGCACTGGGCCGATTTTCCCGCCAATATGTCGTCGATCTTCGGCAGATCCTGCTTCAGCGCGCGATAGGCGATGAATTCAAGGGCGACCCCCTGGCCCACCGCGCCCGCAATCAGAGTTTCGAGCACATCCTGGCCGGGCTGCGTCTTGAGGATGGTCGAGACCATTTCCCAGGAGCGGGGCGTGGCAAAGGCCACTTCCTGCGCGTTCTTGGCCGCTTCGAAGGTGGAAAGCAGATTCGGGCGGAACTGCAGGAAACCGATCACATCCCAGTCGATATCCTCACCCATCGCCCAGTCCGTCCAGGCATCCAGACTGGCTTCGGTTTTGACATGCAGCATCCGGTTGGCCAGCGGCATGGCAAGGCGAAAGGCCACGCCGCCATCGGTCACGCGATTGCCCGCCAGAATCAGCCGCCAGCCCTTTTTCAGTTTCGCCTCGCCCAACTGACGATCCAGTACCAGTTGATAGGCGGCCGCCTGCACCGAAGGCGGGGCGCTGGAGGCTTCATCCAGAAAAAGCACGCCGGCATCGGGCCCCCGGCTGCCCTCGAAGGGCAACCAGGTTGGCGGCAACCAGTTTGTCTTGGGCGCGTTCGGGTCGGAAATCAGGTCGGGAACCGGCAGGCCGCGCAGATCGACCGGCTCCATCTGGGAAAGCCGCACATCGATAAAGGAACCGTCTGCTTCCGTCCAGCCTTGAAGTTCCGCGGCCTGCCGCACGAAAGCCGATTTGCCGATGCCCGGCGGCCCCCAGATGAAAAGCGGCAGATCCGCCTGGAAGGCAGCGGCAATGAGTTCGATCACGGAAGCTGCGGACAAGGGCAGGAGGAACGTGGAAACGGAGGGCATGGTGAAAAGCCTTTCGGATGCTGTTGTTGGAGAGAAACATGATGCAGACGAAGCATGGCAGATATATCGTCGTGCTCTGGATGAGGGGTTTGGGTTTATCCTTATCCTGTTATTTCTGTTCAGGATGTCTGGGGCGGATGTCGAACTGCGCCGCGCTTGAAATGTTTGAAATACGGCGGGGAACTGGTCGATTTCAACCCACAGCAGAGCAAAGAAACGCTGAATAAGTTGTTATTGAAATTGGAATATAGTTTATTTGTTTTCATGAATGGAAATATCACGGGATGAATCCAGGGTTTCCTTGACGAAGCAATGCATGCAATTCGTGGCAATCCAGCAGACAGAAGACGATCAATATGCGGATCTGTCTTCCGTCCTCTCTATCTTCAGTCCATCCCCCATTTCTGCAACCGATAGCGCAACTGTCGCAATGTCATTCCCAGTTTTTGCGCCGCCGCAGTGCGGTTCCAGCGCAATTCGTCGAGCGTGCGCAAGATCTGCGTCTTTTCGTCCCCGCCGTTGCCTCTCTCGTAGGTCATGGGCATGACGGTATTTGATGTTGTCATTGCCTCGCCGGTGAAGGCGCAAGCGCCGGACATGCCCGCGGACATGGAACCGTCGAGGCCGAGATCTTCCACGCCGATCTCTTCGTCATCGCACAACGCGCAGGCGCGTTCCAGCAGGTTTTCCAGTTCGCGCACGTTTCCCGGGAAGGTGTATTGGCCCAGCGCCGCCAGCGCCGCGGCGGACAGGCGGCGGCGCGGGCTGCCGTCGCGTTCCGCCAGCCGCTTGAGCACATATCCGGCCAGTTCCGGAATGTCTTCCGGGCGTTCGCGCAGCGGCGGCACCCGCAAGGTAATGACGTTGATGCGGAAATACAAATCCTGGCGAAAACGGTTTTCCGCCACCAGTTGGGCCAGATCGCGGTGCGAGGCCGACAGGATGCGCACATCGACCGTCTCCTCGGTTTGCGCGCCGACAGGCCGCACCGCGCGCTCCTGGATTGCGCGCAAGAGTTTTACCTGCATCGCCAGCGGCAACTCGGCTACTTCATCGAGAAACAAGGTACCGCCATGCGCGGCCTGGAACAGTCCATTCTTGTCGGTCTTCGCTTCGTTGAAACTGCCCTTGCGGTAACCGAAGAACTCGCTTTCCATCAATTCGGAGGGAATCGCGCCGCAATTGACCGCCACGAACGAGCCGGCGGCGCGCGCGCCCAGGCCGTGGATCAGGCGGGCGATGACTTCCTTGCCCGTGCCTGATTCACCGTGGATGAACACCGGCGCCTGGCTGCGGGCAAGTTTTGCGATCTGGATGCGCAGGCTCGCCAGCGCCCGCGAGCTGCCCACCAAGCTGCGCCCCGCTACTTCGCTCTCATCGCCGCTTGCCTCGCCGCTCGTTTCCGGGCTTTTCAGTTTGAGAGCGTGGGAAACCAGTTCGCGCAACACCTGGAGTTCGATCGGTTTGGTGACGAAATCGAAAGCGCCCAGCTTGAGCGCACGAATCGCGGTCTCGATGCTGCCGAACGCGGTGATCACCGCCACCGGCAAGCCCGGTTGACGGCAACTGATATGCTCGACCAGTTCCAGTCCGTCGCCATCGGGCAGGCGCATGTCGGTCAGGCACATGCGATAGCGGGCGCGCTCCAGACACGCGCGCGCCTCGGCAAGCGAACCGACGGCATCGGCGCTCAAGCCCATGCGCAGCAGCGACAATTCCAATAATTCGCGGATATCCTCTTCGTCATCGACCACGAGAACATCCCGGGCATCAACCGTCGTGTGGCGGCGATCTGCAATATTCATGGTTGGCTCCATCCGACCAGCATGAAATGGGCGCCTGGCCCATCATCCATTGATTCAAGACTGATACCGTTAGCATCAGCCAGTTCCCGGGCAATATATAACCCCAGCCCGGTTCCCTTGGCATGTGTCGTAAAAAAGGGCTCGAACAAATGAGCGCACGCCTCTGTGGCGATACCCGGGCCATCGTCGCGCACATGCAGCTTCACCTGGCCGTTGCCCATTGCTTCGGCATTGACACGCACCGCGCCAGGCCGCCCGCTGCAATAGCGCCGTGCGTTGGTCAACAGATTGTCGAGAATCTGATGCAAGTGCGCGCGATCGACGCCCAAGGTGATCGCGGGGTCGATGTCGGCAGTAAACACCGCGCGCTCCCGTGGCCCGGCAAGACCATGGGTCTCGAACAGTTCATTGACGAAAGCCGCCAGCGGCACGGCTTCCGGCATGGATTGTTCGCGCTTTCCCAGGGCAAGCACATCGCGGATCATATGTTCGATGCGCAAGGAATTGTCATGGATGATCCGCGCCAGCCGCGCCTGCATGTCACTGCGTTTTTCCTCGCGCAACAATTCGGCAGCCTGGATCACGGCCGAGAGCGGATTGCGGATTTCATGCGCCATGCTGGCGGTCAGCCTGCCGAGGGCGGCCAGTTTGTTCTGCTGCATGCTGCGCTGGATATCCTCCAGGTCGGTCAGGTAAAGCAGCGCATCCCCTTCGGCATCGATCACCCGGCAGCGCAGCAAACGGCGGTTGAACTGCCCCAGTTGCAGCAGATGCCCCTCTCCATCCGCGCCCACATGAAAGACGTCAACGAAACGCGGATCGATCTCGGGCAACACCCGCCCCTCGAGGCTATCGCAGCCCAACAGCGTGCACGCCGACGGGTTGGCCTGGCGCACCACGCCATCCGGCGCGAGAACAATGACTCCATCATGCATGTCGCGGATGATGCGTTCATTGACCAGTTCCTGCCGGGCCAAGGCCGCGCCACGCTGGATGGCAAGTTGGGCATTGGCGCTGGCGCGCAAGGCCAGCATGCGGGCAACGATGGCGATACCAAAAAAACCGATGCAGTTGAGCCCGATCAGGAAGAACTCCGTCGACCCCGTCCCGGCATAGACGCGCCAGACATTCTCGGTCAGCACCATGATCGTGGCGAACGCGGCCATCAGCAGCACCATCCGCCCCTCGGACACCAGGCCGAAACCGGCAAGCATGATCATCATCAGCTCCGGCATGCCGCTGGAAAAGCCGCCGCTCACCCACATGATGACGCTCAACACCGTCACGTCGATCACGCCCTGGAGAACCACCAGGCTGCGAAGCCCGAGCCGACTCTCCGCATCGGGAAAACCCAGCAGCAAGATGGTTACGGCATAAAACGCCACCACCACCTTGAACAGCCCCGGCCAGCCCTGCCCCAGATTCAGATCCGTGCCGATAACGATGAACATCCCGGCGAGGACGAGGCGGAACAGGTTGAGATAACGCAGCGCCTGCCGCCGCGCCGGTTCCATGCCCAACTCACTCACTCGCGCTCTCCCTTGCGCGCCGCCCCGGCGCGCGCATGCGCCTCGCAACAGAAAAATTCCCCATCCACGCGCACGCCCTCACTCTCTGGAATATGCACATCGCAATACGCGCAAGCCCGCATCCGTTCCACCGCCACCTCCCGGCGCGGGCCGCGCGGCGCATTCACGCGCTTGCCGCTGCCATGCAACAAGGATAAAATGCCACGCAGGCCGCGCAGCACGACGCTCAAGCCCCCCAGGCCCATGACGAGCACGAAGACGGCAAACAGGATGAACAGTCTGATCAACACAACCAACCCACGGCGACGGCACACAAACGGACAGTCTACCATTACCCCACTTGCGTCGCGGGACGGCGGCTGGCACAGTGCGCCACCCTTGAGAGCCCGCCCATGTTCACCCAGCCCATTCCCACCCTGAGCCGCGATGGCGACAGCATCGTCATCCTCGACCAGACCGCCCTGCCCTGGCAATGTCTGCAACGCCGACTCTCCACCCTGGACGAAGTCGCCCACGCCATCGCCGCGATGCAGGTTCGCGGCGCGCCGCTGATCGGCTGTGTCGCCGCCCATGGCGTCGCCATCGCGCTGGCGACCAACGGCACCGGCGACGACGCGCTCGCCCACGCCCTCTCCACCCTGGGCGCAACCCGGCCCACCGCAGTCAACCTCACCTGGGCACTGGCGCGCATGGCGGCGCGTCTGCGTCCGCTACACGGGCGTGAACGCATCGCAGCGGCATGGACTGAAGCGCAGGCCATCCGCGCCGACGACATAGCCGCCTGCGCGGCCATCGGCGCGCATGGTCTCGAACTACTCCGCGCCCTGCCCCGCCGTGCCGAACACCGCCCCTTGCGCGTGATGACCCACTGCAATGCGGGCTGGCTCGCCACTCTGGGCGCGGGCACCGCGCTGGCCCCGGTGTATGCCGCTCACCATGCCGGAATCGAAATCGAGGTCTTCGTCTCCGAGACCCGCCCCCGCCAACAAGGTCTGCTCACCGCCTGGGAACTCGCCGCCACCGGAATCGACCACATTCTGATCGCCGACAACGCCGCCGGTCTGCTGCTCGCCCGCGACGAAGTCGACGTGGTCATCACCGGCGCCGACCGCATCGCCGCCAACGGCGACACCGCGAACAAGGTCGGCACCTGGCTGAAGGCGCTGGCCGCGCGCGCGGCGGGCGTGCCGTTCTACATCGCCGCCCCCGTGTCGACCTTCGATTTCGCCGCCGCCAACGGCGATGCCATTCCGATTGAATATCGTGAAGATGACGAAGTACGCTGCATCACCGGCCTCGAC
>JAITCV010000243.1 GCA_031282905.1 Azoarcus sp.
ATGCCTGCCAATCCCCATTGCACATTGCGCCAGAAGATGCCGTATTCGGAAGAGCGCGCCTTGATGGCCGGGGCGCTTTTCGGGTCGAAAATCGCCAGGGCATAGGCGATCGTCCCCAACGTGCGCATTCCCGAAGTTTCCTCGCCGTATTTGCCTTTTTCCTGTCTGCCAATTGCATTGAATATTGTACGCAGGATTCTGGCAAGTTCCGGGTAGCGATGTGGAGGCGCTGTCAGCACCAGCAAAATGGCAATGTGCCGGTACATGTCTGGATAATAATTATTGGTAATGCTTGTGATCGGGGGCATTTTTCGCCATTCGTCCAGAAGGTCGTCGACCGCGTCCGCGCCTGCCAAAGCTGCGTACATGCCCAAAATAGGTCTGTTCCAATAGCCTTCCTCCTTGCCGTTCCAGCGGTCACGCGCGCAGACGCGCAAGGCGCACTGACGTAGGAAGGGGAGTGCCTCCGGGGGAAAATCGTCGGCAATCACGTACAGGGTTTTCAGGTTGAACGGGAAAGGTTTGGCTGTTTCCGTGCGCTCTCCGGTATCGAAAAGCAGGCTGTCATCACCCCATTCGCAGTTTCGAAATGCGCTGATGAACGCGCCCAGCGCCTCGATCCGGTTGTTGATTTCCCGATACCAGGCCGCATGCTCCGCAGGGTCTGCGGGAAAGGGAAGTTGTGCCACCTCGTCCTGCAATTGCCGCAGGCGTGATCGAAAGTTTCTTGAAGGGCATGGCTTTCTCCTGGTTTCCCGCATGAAATTCATTTTAAGGGCAATACTGTTTGGATATACATATATATTTGTAGCAAAAACCTGTCACAAGGAACGGAGCAATGCGTCAATCTTACCCCCACCTCGTCATTGCGAGACGCGTAGCGCCGTGGCAATCCAGTGCGCCCGCAAGGGCGCTGCGCGCCCTCTGGAAAAGCCACGGGCCTTCGGCCCTCGCAATGACGAGGCGGTGGTGTGGTCGGCCATTCCCCTGGTCACGGAAGACGAGGGCTGCGTCAAGGTGAAGCGCCATCATTATCTGCTCCTGGTCATCGACGACATCAGCGCCCTGCGCCAGGAACAGGAACGGACGCGCCTCTTCGCCCTGCGCGCTGCTGGCGGAGGAAGAACACGCCGAAGTGCTGCGCGAGAGTCTTTCCGCCGCGCTCTACCGGCTCGAAGGGCCGCTGAACGTCATGCGTTCCGCCATCGGCATGCTGAAGCACCGCGAACCTGCCATGTCCGGGGCGCTGTCCACCGCGCTGGCGGAAGGTCACGCCCGTCTGGAGGAATTGCGTCAACAGCGAGGCGCGCAGCGACGTTCGATTCCCGGAACGCAGAGGTATGCCTCCTTGTATCTACCGTCTGCGTTTCGGGTAGTCGAACTGAGATGAAGCGCCTTGCAGAACAAGGTGATAGCTACCTCCTGCGCTGGTACTCCGACAACATCGGCAAAATCTTCCCTAGCCGTAATATTGGACGGTTGCAAGAGTGTTTATAGACAAATCCTTACTGTGATGGCGTCTGCGTATCCGTCGCCATGAGCGTTTGATCGCCGCCCGCGTCGGTTGGCCGGGCGAAAGCCTGTTGCAGCTCCGCGCTCATCGGCAGGTTGAGGGCAATGCCGTTGGGTGGAATCGGATTCATGAACCAATGAGCATAGAGCCGCGCCGCCTCGCCCGAGGCGATCAACTCTTTCAGCGCCGCATCCACGAGCGCCTTGAGCCGCCCATCGCCTTTCCGCATCATGACTGCGTAATGCTCGGAAGAAAGCGAGGGGCCGACGATCTGGTAAGCACCGTGGGTGTCGCTTGAACTGGCGATCAATCCGGCGAGCAGGATATCGTCGGTCACATAAGCCTGCGCGCGTCCGCTGCGCACGATCAGGAAGGAATCCGAATGAGTTTTTCCGTACAGGACCTTGATGTGCAGGGCATCGAGGTCGACCTTCTCGCGGAGAATTTTTTCGGCGGTCGTGCCCTTGGTGACGACGACGGTCTTGCCTGCCAGATCGCTGAAATCGTTGATGCCATGATCCTTGCGGGTCAGCATGCGGATGTTGGAGACGAAATAGGTGATGGAAAAATTCGCATCCTTCCTGCGCTCGTGGTTATTGGTGGTCGAGCCGCAATCCAGATCGACCATGCCGTCCCGCAACGCGGGCATGCGGTTTTCGGCGTTGACGGGATAGTAAATGGTGGCCAGTCCGGGCAAATCGTACTTTGCCTTGATCGTTTCGACCACACGATCGCATAAATCTTTGGCATAACCCGCCGGACTCTGGCCGGAATCGAGGTAAGAAAATGGGATATTGGCGAGACGGTAGCTGATGGTGATCTTGCCGGTCTGGCGGATTTTTTCCAGCGTATCCGTCCATGTCGGTGTTGTCTGGGGCGCGTTCTGGGCGCGCGGCGTGGCGGCGGGGAGTGTCAGGATGGCCGCGCACAGGCAGGAGAAGAAAAGGGCGTTGACTCGGGGCGACATGTTTGAACCTCCAATAGTCATCGGGGACGGCATCCGCCGCCGGCAACCGCGTTTCAGCCACGCGGCGATCCTGCACATCCGCGCCGCCAGCCAATGACGGCCACGAATGGTGAAGCCCAGTCGGCGTGAAACACTAATCCTGTGTTTCGTCCGCCGCCTGTTCCAGCAGCGCGTTGATCGCGCTCAAATCCTCCATGCCCAGCGCCCCGGTGACGGCCCTGAGACGCAGTTGGGCAAGCAGTGTGTCATAACGCGCGCGGGCGAGTCTTTGCTGGGTATCGGCAAGCTGGCTTTGAGCGTTCAATACATCGATATTGATCCGTACCCCGACTTCATAGCCGAGGCGGTTGGCCTCCAAGGCGGAATCCGATGACAAACGGGCCGCTTCCAGCGCCTTCACCTGGGCGATGCCGTTGCTGACCCCGAGATACGCTTCCCGCGCGGCGAGCGCCGCGCCGCGCCGCGCTTCTTCGAGTTCGGCTTCGGATTTCTGGTGCAGCGCCAGCGCTTCCCGCGCGGCGGACGATACCGCGCCGCCCTGGTAAAGCGGCACATTGAGTTCCAGCCCCACCACGCCGCTGGCGTTTCTGTCGACCGAAGTCGACGGCCGGTGGTTGTGGCCATAGCTCGCCACCAGATCGAGCGTGGGCAGATGGCCGGACTGCGCGTGATCGAGCGCGCGCGCGGCCAGTTCGCGGTTGAGTTCCGCTGTCCTCACCGCGAAATCGCCTTCGATCGCCGCCGCCACCCAGGAATCGATATCGCCCGGGCGGGGCGCTTGCAGTTCCACCCCGGCGCGCAATCCGGCAAGCGGGGCGGGCGAATGACCGATCAGGCGGGCGAGCGCCTCGCGCGCCATGTCCATCGAGTTGCGCGCCGCGATCTCCTGCGCCGACGCCAGGTCAAAACGGGATTGCGCCTCGTAGACATCGGTGATCGTTACCGTGCCGACATCGAAACTGGTGCGCGCCAGCACCAGTTGCCCGGCTGCGGCCTCGCGGAGTTGGATGATGGCATCGAGCGCATCGCGAGCGTTGAGCACATTGAAATAGCTCTCGGCCGTGCGCAGGATCAGTGCCTGGGTCGCCTCGCCAAACACGTTGGTGGCAAGTTCGGTCTGTAGCGCGCCAACTTCGGCCTGGATCCAGTTCTGGCGACGCAATAACGGCTGGGTAATCTGTATTGCATAGGCATTGCTGCCGTAGCGCGTCGCGGACGTGGCGCCCGCGGCGCGCGTTTCGACATCGTTCCAACGGGTATGGGCGGTCAGCGCCACCGTGGGCAGCAGGGCGCTTCTGCCCTGTATCGTTTTTTCCTGTCCGGCTTCGAACTGCGCGCGCGCCGCCGCATGACGGGCATCGGAAGCCAGCGCGTCCCGGTAAATATCGAGCAGGTCGGCCGCCGACGCCGCGCCCGCCAGCGTGAAGGCGAGGATTGCCGCGAACAGGCGTTTTCCGCGTTGGGCTGCCCGTGTCATGTCAGAACCTGAAACCGTTCAAGCGGGGGGCATTTTCCAGCATCGGCACCACGGTCTCGAACAGGTCGGTGGCATGGAAATTTTCCTCGTCCGCATGGATCACCAGTCGGCCTTTCATCACCGGCGCTTCGCCGACGAAAGCGAACAGCCGTCCGCCCGAACGCAACTGTTCGAGCAAGACCCTGGGCAATTCGGGCAAACCGCCCGAGACCACGATCACATCGTAAGGCGCGCGCGCGCTCCAGCCATGCGTGCCATCGCCTTCTTCCACGACGACGTTCTTCACCTTGTTGCGGATGAAATTGTTCTGCGCGAACTTGGCCAGTGCGGGCTTGATCTCGATCGTGCGCACCCAGTCGGCGCCCGCCGCGAGCAAGGCGGCAAAATAACCGCTCCCCGTGCCGACTTCCAGCACCGAGTCGCCGGGCTTGAGCGCGAGCGCCTGCAGGACACGTCCTTCGATCACCGGCTTGAGCATGATCTGCCCGCATGGCAGGGGCACCTCGATATCGGCGAACGCCAGCGTCCGCACCGGATTGGGTACGTAATCCTCGCGCTTGACCGCCATCAGCAACTTGCGCACTTCCTCATCCACCACATCCCAGGGGCGAATCTGTTGCTCGACCATGTTGAAACGCGCGTGTTCAAAGTTCATTGGCTACTCCAGGCAAAAAGGGCTTGCGATAAAACCGGAGCATTCTAAGCGCATCGGCGTTGCCGCGGAACTGGATTTTGCCCCTTGTACGGAAGTTTCTCGTTATAGGCGGCAAACTGCTGCCCGCTCGAAAAAATGTCCCTGTCCAGCAGAGCAGACTCGCCATCGGCTTCGTAGCGCACACATCTCCCAGCAACGGCGCCGTTTCTTCCTGGCTCAACAAACGCCCCTGATTCCAGTCTTCGTCTTCATTCGATTATTCAAAACACATTTCCTCGCCTCTTCCTGCACGACCGTCCGTTCCATCATTTCCTCCTGATGAGGTGATCATGATGATCGGACAACTATCGCACTACGAAAGTGGACAGATACAACGCTCACCACAGGCCGCACCGCTGGTGTTTGCCCTATCCGCTCGTCGCATGTATGGTCACGTTCGCGGTATCCACATTACGGAGAGCGACCATGGCTTATCATTTCAGAAATCTCATTTTCGAGGGCGGCGGCGTCAAGGGTATTGCCTACCTCGGCGCGCTGGAAGTATTGGGGAAAAAGGACATCCTGCCCGCGATCACGCGCATTGGCGGCACGTCGGCGGGGGCGATCACCGCCGCGCTGACGGGTTTGAACTTTTCTGCCGAAGAAATAAAGAATATCCTCTGGGAAATGGATTTCAAGCGTTTCCTGGACGATTCATCGGGGTTCATCCGCGATATCGACCGCCTGTGCACGGAGTACGGCTGGTACAAAGGTGATGTTTTCCGCAATTGGATCGGCAAACTCATCCAGCAAAAGACCGGCAACAGTGAATCGACTTTCGCCGATATTGAAGCATCGAAAGTAAAAAACGACTTCCGCTCGTTGTATTTCATGGGGACGAATATCTCGACTGGATTTTCGGAAGTTTTCTCCGCCGAGCACACCCCCAGGATGTGCGTGGCCGACGCGGTGCGCATTTCCATGTCCATCCCCTTTTTCTTTGCCGCGCCCCGTGGTTATCGCGGTGATGTCTATACGGACGGCGGGGTGACGGACAATTACCCGATCAAGCTATTCGACCGCCAGCAATATCTGACGGCGGCGAATTTCCTGGAACCGGACTATTACAAAAAAATCAATCAGGAATCCGCTCGCGCAGCGAATGACCGCCCAATCGTCAAGCATGTTTATAACAAGGAAAGTCTTGGTTTCCGCCTCGATAACAAAGCGGAGATCAGCCTTTTCCGCGATCAAGCCGAGCCGCCGAAACGGAAGATAAACGATTTGTTCGATTTTTCGATCGCCCTGATCGCAACCCTATACGGTTTGCAGGACAACAACCATTTGCATGACGACGATTGGCAGCGCACGATCTATATCGACACGCTCGACGTCGGCTCTCTCGATTTCTCGCTCTCCGAGGCTCGGAAGCAGGCTTTGTTCGATAGCGGCAAACAAGGGGCGGAAACCTATTTTGCGTGGTACGACAACGAGGAACCGAAAGTCAACAAATAGCGCGGCGCGCATGATACTGGAAAAATACTGGAAAGGCGGCGGCCCCACGCAATGACGGTCTCTCAAACGTTTCGGGTGATTGTGTCGATTGAATCGCCGGGTGGATTCCACGCCGACCGCGTTCATTATAATGACAAAATTATGTGCTGATTACATATCCTCAGACCATGGCAAACCAGGGGAGGCAAAATATATCTTGAACGAGCGGCGGCAAAGCCGCCAGGCGAGGCTGGTAACGGCCCGCGATGGGCCGCGGGCCATTTGGCTGTGTGGCGGTCGCTGAATCCTTGTTTTCTTCTTGACATACCCTCGCTGCAAACGCTACTTTGCCGCATCCGCTTCTGGATCGGGATGAATCGTGAAGTTTCGCAAGACAAGCCAGTGGTTCCTGTTTGCCCGCTTTTACCAAATGACTGACGCACTGCGGGCAAGGCTTTTCCATCCGTGTTCTCGTTCCAGCGGTCGAATCCATGAACCCCAGCTTTGGAAGCTGCCATGAACAGTCCTTTTCGCAATGTTTTGATTTTGATGCCATGCGCATTGTTGCTCGCGGCTTGCTCCGCCACCGATCCGGATGCCGCGACCCTTGTCAATACCATTGATATGGAATTCGTGCTGATTCCTTCCGGCTCATTCCCGATGGGATGCGATTCGGATGAAAAAGGGTGCGATGACGATGAAAGCCCCCGCCATCAGGTGACGATCAGCCAGCCTTTCTATTTGGGCAAGCATGAAGTGACCCAGGCGCAATGGGTGAAAGTGATGGGCCATAACCCGAGCTATTTCGAGGGATACGACAAACCGGTGGAACGGGTGTCATGGAACGAAATCCAGATTTTCATCGAGCGTCTGAACCGCAAGGAAGGAACAGACAAATATCGCTTGCCGACCGAAGCGGAATGGGAATACGCCGCGCGCGCTGGAACGACGAGCGCGTATTCTTTCGGTAATGACGTCGGGCAGGCCGATCAATATGTATGGCATAACGGAAATTCTGGCGAACAGACACACCCTGTCGGGCACAAGCAGCCCAACTCATGGGGTTTGTACGACATGCACGGCAATGTTTATGAGTGGGTGCAGGATTGGTATGACGAAAACTATTACGCTCTCGGCGCCGCGACGGATCCATCCGGCCCTGCTGAAGGCAGCCGCCGTGTGTTGCGGGGTAGCGTCTGGTGCGATGGCATGGAAAATCTGCGCTCGGCCCACCGCAACCACGACTCGCCGGACTTTCAGAGTGAAAATTACGGATTCCGGCTCGCGCGCGCTCATACACACACCGAATAAGCCTGGGCAATGTCGATGAGATGCCACGATGGTTCCACCAATCGGGTTTCTACTGGTCGTTGGGGCACGGCGCGCCGTGCCCCCCCCTACACCAGCCGGATTTGCAATTCCCTACACATATGAATGATGCGACAAAAACCAACACCAAGGCTATGCTGAAGTAATGACCGTGAATGCGGAAATGGATCCGCGTTCTGCCGAAGGCCGAAATCAGCCGGGCCAAAGATATGCGGCGGCATGGCTGCCGCATATCTCATCACGGACATCTCCTGTCCAATATTTCCCGACTGACTACCACTGATCGTCCTCCGGTACCTTGGGGCACGATACCGCCCTGGCGCTGGGCAGATGGCAGACGCCTGTTCCGTCATGGAACAGCACCTTGCCATCGGCGCGGGTCGAGAAACAATAGCCGAACACGGTCACGGTGCCGATGTCGCCGCCTGTGGAAACGCTACCGCGGAACCGGCCCAGTGTAAATGTCTTGACTGGCATCGGGGCATAGAGCGTGTATGAGAACATCGGCGCGGTGGCATGGATGCTGTCGCGATACACGACTTTGGCATTGCTCGCCACTTCGCTCTCCAGTAGAGCGACATCGGTATAGCCGGATTCGACGTCGAGCAGCATCTGGAACACATCGCAATTGTAGGCAGCCAGGGTACTGGCTTGGGTGGCGATGCCCGATATCGGCTGGCGGTAGAGGTAGATCGCGTCACGCAGCGCCATGCCCGTGCTGGCGCCTGGCGCGCCTGACGTACCCGGAGTGCTTGGCGTACCCGGCGTACCCGTAACCGGATTGGGAGAAAGCAGTTCTATCTCTTCGATCGTGTAGACGTGTTGCGCGCCGGCTTGGCTGGTGGTGTAAGACCAGCCGACCATGATCTTGTACACTTCTTCGGGGTTCAGCACGCCGTTGCCCCTGGTTGGTGTCCAGTTGGGTTGCGTGGCCCGGCTGAACAAGCCGGAATAAACCCCCTCGCTTTCCTTGAGCAACTGGGTGGTGCTGAGCAGCCATGCCTCGCCGTTCGATTCATGCAGTTGAATCATCAAGGGCGCTGGAACGGCAGCATCCTCAACCTGTATGCGCAGGCCGATCTTGCCGGCGAGTGTTCCCGTCGGGAAATCGACATAAGGGAACACCCAAGAGTCCTGGTTGCCATTTAGGATGGTGCTTTCCACCTTTATCCACGGGCAGGATGGTGCCGCGCTGATCTCCGTGATGACCAATGGGTCGACATTGCTCCCTTTGTACGGCACCCACGTCGGGCATTGTCCGTTTACCAGGAACGGGCTGGCGACGAGGGTGGCTGAATCGGCTTTCAATGCCACCCGCACGACATCGCTGTGCCCGTTTTTTGTCGCCCGAAGCATGATGTAACTCCTGTCCCTCAATGGCTGGGCTGTGAAGCTGCAAACCAGTTCGCCGTTTACGATTTGCGCCGAAGGTCTCTGGGCGACGAGCCCCGACCCAGCAGCGCACTCGCCCAGTACGCCCGTGGCAAGCGTGTTCCCTGTCGTGTATGGCCGCGCAACGATTTCCACCGTACTCCCTTCGCCGATGGGCACATCCACGCCGTTGCTTGGAGAGAAGACGTGTTCCTCGCCATCGATGCGCAGGGAAGTCACCGCCAGCCGCAGGGAAGACTCCCTGCCGCGTAAGGTCTCTGACGGCAAGCCAACCGGGACGCCCGCGTTGGCCGCGGAAGCATCGATTTCCGACAATAACAGCGGCGCCGTCATGCCACTGGCCTCCGGAATACTCAGTGTTTTGCCGAAAATGTCGCGGATTTCCACTCCCGTGCCCAAACGGTTCCACGCCGCGCCGCCGCCCCAGGTGACCGCGACCCATTTGTTATCGTTATTTTTCTTGAAATAAACGGTGCGTCCCTCTCCATGCTGTTCGATGGATCTCACGGCCGCGCCCGCCAGATGCCGGGTGAGCAGCGCCAGGGCGACATAGGCGGGCCGTGGGGAAAGATCATCGTGCACGATTCCCCATGTGCCCCGGGCGGCGGCCTCAAACAATTCGCACCATCCAAAGAAGAACACCCGATCATAACCGGCGGCAAAACCACTGACATAAGTTCTGACCAGGAATCTCGCCTGTTCGAGTTCGGCATCCTGCCACCCATTCGCATACCATGTAGTCGGTGCAGCCGGTGATTTCCACTCGTCCCATTCCATCACATAGCCTCTTTCGGTGAGCCAGCTTGCCTTTTCGTGGATGTTGAAGTTGTGTTCCTGCGTTTTTATGGACGCCGCGAAAACGCCCAGGTCGGCAGTCTTGCTATGGTTGTGGTGGTTATGCAGGTCGAAAAAATCGGCGGTGCCGTTATAGTAAGTTTCATCGAAAAAGACCCCCGGCTCCCGGGCGGAGGAACCGATGAGAACACGAATGCCCGGGTCGACCGACTTGATGCCGTCGCTGAATGC
>JAITCV010000082.1 GCA_031282905.1 Azoarcus sp.
TAATCCATCTTGTCGCTTGAATCGCTTTACGCCCTGATCGGGGAAGACATGCGGGCGGTTGACGCCACCATCCGGGAACGGCTGCATTCCAACGTGGCGCTGGTGCGGCAAGTGGCGGAATACATCATCGCGAGCGGCGGCAAGCGGCTGCGTCCCATCCTTCTCCTGATGGCGGCCCGGGCGCTGGGTTACGCGGGAACGCGGCACCACGAACTGGCGGCGGTCATCGAATTCATCCATACCGCCACCCTCCTGCACGACGACGTGGTCGACGAATCCGACCTGCGGCGCGGACGGGACACCGCCAACGCGGTATTCGGCAACGCCGCTAGCGTGCTGGTGGGCGATTTCCTCTATTCCCGTTCCTTCCAGATGATGGTCGGGGTCGGCGACATGAAAGTGATGCAGGTGGTCTCGGACGCGACCAACATCATCGCCGAAGGGGAAGTCCTGCAACTGATGAACTGCCACGATCCGGACGTGGACGAAACGAACTACCTCCAGGTCATCCACTACAAGACCGCCAAGCTCTTCGAAGCCGCCGCGCGGCTGGGCGCGATCGTGGCGGGCGCGACGCCGGAAATGGAACAGGCCCTGGCCGATTACGGCATGTATCTGGGCACGGCATTCCAGTTGATCGACGACGTGCTCGACTACTCCGGTGACGAGGCGGATACCGGCAAACACCTGGGCGATGACTTGGCCGAAGGCAAGCCGACCCTGCCCCTGATCTACGTCATGCGGCACGGCACGCAAGAAGAAGCCGCCGCCGTGCGGCACGCCATCGAACATGGCGGGCGCGACGCTTTCCCCGTCGTCCTCGCCGCCATCCGCGCTTCCGGCGCCCTGGAGCACACCCGCAAACGAGCGCGGGAAGCCGCGGAAAAGGCAAAAACGGCCATTTCGTTTCTGCCGCATGGTAAATACCAGGAAACCTTGTTAGAATTGGCCGCTTTCGCGGTTGACCGCTCGCATTGAACGCGGCGGACGACTCATCGTCGGAGTGTAGCTCAGCCCGGTAGAGCACTGCGTTCGGGACGCAGGGGTCGCATGTTCGAATCATGTCACTCCGACCATTCAGAGATTCAGAAAGATGGCAGCCGCCGCACAGCGCTGGCTGTCTGGTCTGGCGCAAGATGCGCGTAGATTTCTGTCTGCTTCACGCTGGCATGTCCCAATAAATCCCTGACGACATAAATGGATTCGCCCTGCATTACCAGCCAACTGGCGAAGGTATGCCGCAGGTCGTGAATCCTGAAATTCTCTATCCCGGCGCGCTTCAAGGCATTTCGAAACCCCGTCTTGAAGCTGCCAATCTTCCCCCGCTCCCAGCCAAATACCCACGGCGTTTCAAGCCCTTTCGCCTGTTGCCAATCGCGTATCCGCGCCAGAGCGCACAGGGCGTCATCGCATTGCACAGCATTGCACAAACCCGTCCCGCGGTTGGCAATTCATGTGCTAGACTTTGCTCAACAATAGGAGCAAAGCATGACTACTGTAACTTTTGACACTCTCGCATTCACCAAGAAACTGGAAGCTAAGGGCTTCCGCCCCGAACAGGCCGAAGGTGTCACTGACGCACTTAAAGAAGCTTTGAATGTCGCAGAAATCGCCACAAAACGCGACCTACAAGACGTCGAAACATCATTAAACGCTAAAATTGAAACGTTACGCCTTGAAGTCAGAGCCGAAATCGCCCCCCTGAAATGGATGAGCAGCGCAACCATAGCAGGTGTCATAGCACTTATCATAAAAACCTTCTTCTAACCCAGGGCAAATCATGTCACTCCGACCATTCTTCCCAAGCCCGCATGGTCATGGCCTGCGGGTTTCGTCTTTTGCGGCACCAATACAACCGCAGGCAGCCTTGGAAGGCTGTCGTCGATTGACAATGGCGTTCAACGCGCAGATACTTCGCCATCATTTGACCAGAGCCCAGAGGCTTTACGAACGGTAGCGGGACCTCGATCCATCTCCCGCCATCAGGAACACCATGCAAGCAAATTTCATCTTCTCGATCACGACAAGCCGGCGCCCGACGGACGCTGGCCGTTTTCGTCCTGGCATGGGTCACGCGTGGAATCCGGGCATATGGAGATCCAGGTCGAGGTGAGAGGAAAATGAGCCTCTCCCACGCAGCAGGAAACACCCAGGCCCGGATCTCCGCAAGGAATCCGGGCCTTTTTGCTCCGGACGCATCCGAATCACGAATGAATCACGAATCACGCCAGGAAGGGGCGTATTGAGGTAGAACGATGGTACAGATTCTGGGACTCGACATCGCCGGCAATCCGGCACAATGGCTGACCGCCGAACAGGCGATCACCGCGGCGGCGACTGGCGGCATCGCCTGGCAATGGGGCGCGCAGGTCATCGTCTTTCATGGCGGCTGGAACCGCGCCGGGGAGCGGTCGATCATCGAATTGCGCCCGATCGTCGCTCTGGCCGGCCGACGGCCA
Source organism: Azoarcus sp. (assembly GCA_031282905.1). Classification (GTDB taxonomy): domain Bacteria; phylum Pseudomonadota; class Gammaproteobacteria; order Burkholderiales; family Rhodocyclaceae; genus WRNU01. Next base: position 2,460 of record JAITCV010000082.1, read on the forward strand.
GATGCCTGGCTGCGCGCCGAACTTCCCCTGACCAACGGATTATTGTTCCGGCGCGACCGGTATACCTGCGCCTATTGCGGCAACCGCTTCCTGCCGCGGGATCTCAGCCGCGACCACGTGATCCCGCGTGTGCAGGGCGGACACGACATCTGGACCAATGTCGTCACCGCGTGCCGCTCGTGCAACCAACGCAAGGGAGGACGCCGGCCGGAGCAGACGCGAAACATGCAGTTGCTTTTCGTGCCTTACGCGCCCTGCCTGTGGGAACACTTCATCCTTTCGGCGCGGGGAATCCTGGCGGATCAAATGGAGTTCCTGGCCGCTCGCCTGCCAAGACACAGCCGGGCCTTGAATTAGCCCGGTAGTGTTTCATTCTGTTTGTGGTGGCGCGAACGACCTTTTCCTGTCATGGTCGAGGCATCTTGGCTTGCAGGGCAGCAAGAAATCTTGGATCAAGTTCCGTGTGGCGTGGTGTTGCCTCAGCCAGCTTGACTTTCTTCCATGCCTCGGCAAAGTTGCCAACGTAGAATAACGTAATAGCCCAGTTCTGTAAGTTCAGCGTGTGCTGCGGGGCTTTTTCGTGAATGCGAGCGAAACGGTCAAATGCATCATTCAGGAGAGATTCGTTCTTTGCCCGGGCGCCGGCAACGCCAAGTGTTTTGGCATAGTCGGTTGCAAAATCCATATCGCCGCCAAAAATGCCTTCTGCTTCAGCGAAAAGCTGCAAGGATTCATCAAGTTTCCCTGAGCCAGCTTGGATGACGGCCATTCCCCAAAGAGCGTTACCGTTTGAACCATCGAGCAGCCACGCTTGGTTGAAGCGCTTCATTGCATCTGGAATGGCCCCTTGACGCAGAAATTGCCATCCGCGGGCTGATATATCTTCAGCGGCCTTCTTTCGGTTTCCCTTGTAGTAATCATCAATGCTTGCCAGGAACTTCGCATCCGCTGCCTTTTGCGCTTCATTTTTCGGCAGCATGCCGTACTTTGGCTGGAGATTCATGTCCTGCGCAAACGCGCCCGAAAATACAGAGCCGATCGCGAACAACAGAAGCAAGAGAATAGCGCGATACATACGCATAAAGACTCCTAACATGCAAGGTAAGCGGCAACCGAAGGCCATCCGCTCACGGTGATAAATGGAAGTGTTTTCTTCATGTCCAACTCCTTCCTACAAGCACGAAGCCAGAGGGCGATGTTAGGCAATAGCCTGTAATAGTGCAAGAAGAAGAATTGAGTTTGCGAGGAGGCGGGAGAAGAGCACAGACGGTTGTATTCCTCCCGCCGGACGGCGGTTTCAACCTCGGTTCAATCCAGCCCGCCAATGCACATCTGTTTGATGACCAGGTATTCCTCGATGCCGTATTTCGAGCCTTCGCGCCCGAAGCCGGATTGCTTGACGCCGCCGAAGGGGGAAACCTCGTTCGAGATCAGGCC
>JAITCV010000163.1 GCA_031282905.1 Azoarcus sp.
CCAGCGCCATCAATCTGCGATAGCCTTCCAGCCATTCGGCGTAGGGCAGGGCGCGCGGGCCGGGGAATTCCAGGATGCGGCTCGGCGCGCTGGAATCGACTTCCAGCGCCTTTTTTACGGCGGCGGTGAGGTCATCGACATGCACCGGCTGTACCTTGCCGATGTCTTGCGGAATGGCAAGCAGGGGCAGGCTGGCAAGCGCGAGGAAAAATTGGCTGGATGCGCCATCCTCGCCGAAGATCAGGGTGGGCCGCAATACCGTGGCGCCCTGCGGCAGACTGCGCAACAGGGCGGCGTCGGCGGCGTGCTTGCTGGAAAGATACGGCGTCAGACCAGTGGAATCCTGTTGTTCGCCAGGATGCTGTTCGCCAGGGCCGGTGGCGGAAATCTGGATGACCCGGCGGATGCCCACCTGCGCCGCGGCGGCGAACAAAGCGGCGGGCGCGCGATGGTGGATACGCTCGAAATCTCCCGGCGTCCTTTCCCGCAGAATGCCGACCGCGTTGATGACGGCATCCACATCGCGCAGCCGGGGAAGCCAGGTTTCCGCGTCCAGATCGCGCCGGTAGTCGAGGGCAATGTCGTCCGCCTGCCGGACGGTATGCACGCCGCGGATGATCCGGTGCCCGGCGGCTTCGAGGCGCGCGGTGATGGCGTGGCCGAGAAAACCGTCCGCGCCGCAGAGAAGGATGTTCATGCAAAAGACCTCGTGTTCAGCGTTGCGGGAGGTGGCAAACGCCGTCTTCGCATTCCGGCGTGAGCCGCCGAAAGATGCCGCCGAAGCGGCGGGAGAGCGAGACGCGATGGCGGGCAAAGAGGGTGTAGGCGCACTCGGTGAGCCAGGAAAGGCCGGGGAGCCGTGTCGGCGCGACGAGCCAGCCCAGGCCGACGGCGGCAAAGGCAAGACGAAAAACTTCTGGCCCCTCGACGATGACGCCGTCGGCGCGGCGGGCGGTCATGCGGGCGAGCAGTTCTTCTTGCGTCCGCCCATAGACGGAAGCGTCGAAATCCGGGGCGGTCACGTCGATGAAGCGCAGGCGTTGATGCGTGTCACGGCGGCGGAAGTTGGCGACATCGAAGCAGCAGATGGCGCAGTAACCGTCGTAGAGGAATTCCAGCGGGTAGATCGACTTCATGGCGTTCGGGTTCATGGCTGTTCCTGTGTGGTCTGTTGTTTCAGTAAAAACTGAAATATACGACGGCATGAAAGAACAGACAAGCCCTTTTTGGCTGGATCAGCAGGAAACCAGCGCACGGTATCGCGCCATCCGCGCTGGTAGCGTTCGCCTCACCATCGGCAGTTTCGGCCTGAGCCTCAGCCCCTCCGCGCCTTGAGCCTCGACGTCGATATCCAGAGTTACATCGATCAGCGTGAAGGGCTCACCGGCAGTTTCAGGAGAATTGCCGCTTCTGAGGTTCAGAGGACGGAGCGATATGCGGCGGCAAAAGCCGCCGTAATGGCACCATCTCCCAAAAGGAGGGCGGCAAGCTGCCGCCCAAACCTTTGTCGGTATTCATACAAGATAGATAACGACAGATATTTTTGACGTCTGTCCTCTGTGCCCTGATGCTCAACGCTGAATGGCGATGGCATTCATGGACAGGGGGGACACGGAGGTGTTGTCGGCGATCAGACGGCGGGCGGTGGTATAACGCTGCGCCCAGTAGCGCGTGGCAAGAGGCTCGATGCGGACACGTCCGCCAGAGGCCGGGGCGTGGAGGAATTTGCCATCGCCGATGTAGATGCCGACATGGGAAATCGTGCGGCGCACGATGCTGAAGAACACCAGATCGCCGGGCTGGAGATTATGGCGGTCGACTTTGCTGCCGCGGATGGCAAGCGCGCGCGCGCTGTGGGGTAGTTGCAGCCCCAGCGCATTGCGGAAGGCTGAAAGCACCAGTCCGCTGCAATCAAAGCCGGTCTGGGTGGACGTGCCTCCCATGCGGTAACGGATACCGAGGTAACGCATGCTTTCATCGAGCAGTTCGCGGATGGGGTTGTACGAGTCGCCGTCTTCAGGCTCGCTCTCTTCATCCGCGGCGACAAGTGCCCCGGGATGGGTTTTTCCCGTAAAACCGAGCCGGAAAATGTCGGAATCATCGCGGAAGAATCGCAGGCCACCGCCCCCCTGTACGGCATCGGTCGCCACACCGCCGGGCGCGATGAGATGGGCAAGGCGACCCGATCCGCCCACGTTTGCGCCGGTCTTGCGTTCGCTCGCGGCGGCAAGCGCTGTGTCGGAATGGTTTTCTCCTGCGAAGCCGAGCCGGAAGATGTCGGGATCATCGCGGAGAAATCGCAGGCCGATGGGATCGGCAAGATGACCCGATCCGTCCGCGTTGGCGTTGTGTTCATTCACGGTTTGGATGGCGACGTCGGCCACGGCGCGGTTTTCTCCCGCGAAGCCGAGCCGGAAGATGTCGGGATCATCACGGAGAAATCGCAGGCCGATGGAATCGGCAAGATGGCCCGATTCGTCCGCGTTGGCGTTGTGTTCATTCACGGTTTGGATGGCGACGTCGGTCACGGCGCGGTTTTCTCCCGCGAAGCCGAGCCGGAAGATGTCTGGATCATCACGGAGAAATCGCAGGCCGATGGAATCGGCAAGATGGCCCGATCCGTCCGCGTTGGCGTTGTGTTCATCCACGGTTTGGATGGCGAGGTCGGCCACGGCGCGGTTTTCTCCCGCGAAGCCGAGCCGGAAGATGTCGGGATCATCACGGAGAAATCGCAGGCCGACGGGATCGGCAAGATGGCCCGATCCGTCCGCGTTGGCGGATGGCATGGACATATTCGCGTCGACGTTGTCGCGGCGCGCTTCTTCATCCATGGCATCCGCCAGCATGGCGGCGGCAAGGGTAGCGCCGCCGAGGGCGTCCATTTCTTCGGCGAATGCATCGGGCGCGGTCAGCCCCAGAAACAGCGCGACGCACAGGGCGAATGGAGGGAAAAAAGACGGGCGTCTTTCGATTGGCCTGGGAAGAGCAGGAACATCCGTTTTATGCCGAACCACGGAATTACTGCCCCGCATCCTGTCCTTCGGGCAGGATGATGTCTACCTTGAGCACGTCACAGTCACCCTGCTTTTCAAGCTGGATATCGATTTTATCGAGATCGATCTCGATGTATTTCGCAATCACCGTGAGTAGTTCGCGTTGCAATTCCGGCATGTAGTCGGGGCGAGTGGTACGGTTGTTGCGTTCGTGCGCGATCAAGATTCCCAGTCTTTGCACCGCGATTTCCGATGTTCTCTTTTTCTCGCCAAATAGTTTTTTTTCGCCAAACAACCGGGAGAGCAAGGTACCCATTTCATTTGCCTCCGAGCAGGCGCTTGATGAATCCGGGTTTTTCGTAAGTGACGAAACGCAAGGGAAGTTTTTCGCCCAGAAAACGCGCGACCATATCGGTATACGCTTCGGCGACATCGGAGCCCTTGAGGTGGATGGTGGGAATCCCCTGGTTGGAGGCTTGGAGCACGGATTCGGATTCGGGAATGACGCCGAGCAGGGGAATGCGCAGCAGTTCCTGCACGTCCTTGTAGGTGATCATTTCCCCTTCCTCGACCCGCTTGGGCGAGTAGCGGGTGAGCAGCAGATGCTCCTTGACCGGCTCGCTCCCATTGAGCGCGCGGCGGGATTTGGATTGCAGGATGCCGAGGATGCGATCGGAATCGCGCACCGAAGAGACTTCCGGATTGGTGGTGATGATGGCTTCATCGGCGAAGGTGAGCGCCATCACCGCGCCGTGTTCGATTCCGGCCGGGGAATCGCACACCGCGTAATCGAAACCCATGTGTTCGAGTTCACTGAGCACGAACTCGACGCCCGATTCGGTGAGCGCGTTCTTGTCGCGCGTCTGCGAGGCCGGGAGGACGTAGAGATTTTCGCTCTCGCAGTGCTTGTCCTTGATCAGCGCCTGGGTGAGCTTGGCTTCGTCGTTGATGACATTGATGATGTCATAGACCACGCGGCGTTCGCAGCCCATGATGAGATCGAGGTTGCGCAGGCCGACATCGAAGTCGATCACCGCGGTCTTGAAACCGCGCATGGCGAGCCCGGAAGCGAACGCCGCGCTGGTGGTGGTTTTGCCCACGCCGCCTTTGCCGGAAGTAACAACGATGACTCTCACGTTTTTCCCTTGCTTGGTAAGGTTGCCGCTTCAGTCAAGCTGGAGCGGATCGATGGAGATGGTTTGCCCCGAACCGTTGGCGGATTTCATCCGCACGACGACGGCGCGGGCGGCGAATGCCTCGGGCACCCCTTGCTCGAAAGTGCGATATACCCCCGCGATCGAAACCAGTTCCGGGCTGAAATGGGTCGAGATCACCCTGGCCTGGGCGTTGCCCCTGGCGCCCGCGAGCGCGCGGCCAAGCAGGGGGCCGAAACAGTGGATGTTGCCGTCGGCGATGACTTCGGCGCCGGGGCTGACGCCCGCGAGCAGCACCAGATCGCCGCCATGGGCATAAACCTGTTGCCCGGATCGCACGGGGCGGTCGATGTAGAGCGTTGGCGCCACGGATGCGCCCGCGACCAGCGGCGCGGCGGCGGATGGTTCGAACGGAAGATCAGCCTGGGGCGGGGATGCGGAATCAGGCGCGGCCAAGGAGAATGGGGAGACTGTCGTGGCGGAGGCGCGTGGCGCTGGCGCTGAAACGGGCGTGGCGTCAAGGTGTTCGAACAACGCCAGGCTGGCCTTGTTGCGCGCGGCGGCGGCGTGTTCTTCATCCACCGCGTACACGCCGACGGGTTGCAGGCAATAGCGCCGCAACAAGGACGTGAGTCCATTCCAGTCGATGCGCGCGGGCAGCGTTTCCAGCGCGGAAAAATCGAGAATGGCCGCCTCGCCGCTGAACCTGTCGGGACGACCGCCGAGCATTTTGTGCAGTTCGTCGGCCAACCCCGCCGGATCGGCCCGATCCAGCACGACCCGCAACGCGCTCAGGTTGAAAGGATGAAATTCGATGGAACGGACAGGCGCGGATCGTGACATGAATGCGGCATTGCTGCGTGCGGGCTGAATCGCGCGAGTTTACTGATGAAACGCCATTACGGCAACCCGCCGCCCCGGGGACAGGAATCGAATGTCAGGAATCAGGAGGACAGAAAAATATCCGCCGCTTCGCGCCGCGTGGATGAAATCCGCGACGACCTCGAAGCCACAGGCTCGCGGCGGCTCTCCGAAGTCAAAAGCCGAGCAAAAGGAAATTCTCCAGGTCGCCGGGAGCGCGGGCATCTTGCCCGCCGCGGCGAGACGTCCCGCGCTCCTTTTCCCCTTTGTATTTTTTCCAAATCGTCATTGCGAGGAGCGCAGCGACCCCCTTGCTGGCCGCGTGCCATGAAATTCGTCGATATAGCCCATTTGTCCTTCACCCTGACGTGTGCCAGACCATTGGCGGCGAAATTCCTTGCTCCGTCGAAACGCGGCTTGATGACTTCCTCGTCCTTTTCTCCTGACCCGACGACGGCAAGCGTTTTCAACTCACCGACAGTCGTTTTCGGGAAGACCAAAGATATCCCGGATCGAAGCATGGAAGCTGGCAAAGACCACGGGAATCAACCATGCCAGAATCCAGAGCAAGAGCGCCAGTACGCCCATGCCAGGGATAAGGATTTCGAGAACCCCCGCGATGAAGACAGGCAGCAGCAGCCCCAGGGAAAAGGATGCCAGCGCATAGACGGAAAAGGCTCGCCAGTTGCGTAGGCAGGCCAGCAGGCTGAAGAACATCGCCTTGGCGGGCGCGTGATGCCACCAGCCGATGAGCGGCGGCGTAAACCAGCAGGCCATCAGGATCGGCATGAGCAGGCCCAGGGAGATGAGGAGCGCGGCGCGAAAAGCGGGCAGTTCCATGCTGAGCGGATCGAGTTCCCTGCGTTTCAGGATGATGTCCCTGAAGATGCCGCCGTCGATCTGGGCGCTGAATCGAATGATGAGCATATTGGCGAGCAGGTAGATGATGCCAACGGTGATCAGCGCGACGAGATCGCGACGGGACTGGAAGACCGTGCCGATGCGGGCGAGCTTTTTCGCATCCAGCGGCTTGCCGCGGGCGATGAGATCGATGAGGTTGAGGATGAGCAGGACAAACACGGGCAGGCTGAACTGGACGAGTGGCTGGCCGAGATAGGGGATGCTGCCCACGAGGGTGAGCGCGAACAGGGAGGAAAAACCCAGGGACACGCACAGGCCGGGGGCGCTTTGCCACAGCAGGAAGCCATCGCGTAGCCAGTACCAGCCGTGCCGCGCGGGAAGACGATGAGCTTGCATGATCAATGAAATCGTCGATGAATCGCGGGGAAAAAGGGGCGTGGGAAAGATTCAGCCGCCGGGCAGCGGCGGGCAGTGGGCGCGGCGCTGGATGAGGATATCGCGGAATTCGTCCGGATTCTTGACTTGCACCAGTTCGCCATCACGCGGCAGATGAAGATCGGCGGCGCGCGACAGCCAGAAACGCAAGGCGGCAGCGCGCAGCATCGCCGACCAGCTTTCAACCTCGGCGGCGATGAAAGGCCGAATTTCGTGGTACGCGGCCAGCAGGGCGTGCACCCGCGCGGCATCCAGCCCGTCGGTCGTGCCGCACCAGTCATTGACCGTGACTGCGACATCGAAGAGCAGCGCGTCGAAGCCCGCGAAATAAAAGTCGATCACGCCGCCGATGAACGGTCCCATGTCGGTATCGACCCACAGCACATTGTCGCGGAACAGATCGGCGTGGATCGCGCCCTGGGGGAGGCTGCTGGCGTTGAACCCGCGCTGGAAATCCAGTTCGTCATCGAGCAGCGTTATTTCGGCGGCGGGCAGGAAAGGACGGACGCGCGCGGCGGTGGTCTCGCGCCAGCCCAGCCCACGCGGGTTGGGCTGGCGGCGTCCGTAGGCCGCCCCGGCCAGGTGAAGTCCGGCGAGCATGGCGCCAACCCGCGCGCAATGTTCGGGGCTGGGCGTCATGTTGGCAATGCCGGAGAGGCGCGATACCAGCACGGCTGGCTTGTCCGCGAGCGTGCCGAGGTATTCGCCATCACGATTGGCAATCGGCGCGGGTACGGGCAAGCCGTGACGGGCAAGATGGGCCATCAGATGCAGGTAATAGGGAAGTCCGGCGCGCGGGATATCCTCGAACAGGGTGAGAACGTATCGTCCCAGCGTGGTGGTGACAAAGAAATTGCTGTTTTGCACGCCGGTGGCGATGCCTTCCAGCATGAGCAACCGGCCGATGGCGTATTGCTCCAGCCAGGGGACAAGCACATCCGCGGTAACTGGCGTGAAAACCGACATGCGGCTACCAGTTCTTGATTACCCACATCGGTACCGACAAGGTCGGCGCGCTATCGTCGCGCACCATCTGGCCCTTGCCTTCGCGATCGATCAGGTAATAAGGCGTGCCGTGATTGGGCGTGACCTTGACCATATAGAGCTTGCCATGCAGACGGTATTCGGTGACGGTACTGTCGTCACGCTGGATGATGGTGATCTGGGGTTCCTCGATTTCCTCGATCTCCGGCGGGGGCAGCGGTTCGAGTCCGGGCGGCTCCTGGGCCAGCGCCGGCAGGGCGAAAAGCGCGCACGCGCAACAACACAGGACGAGTCGGGACGGGATGAGGCGGGACATGATTTTTTCTCCGGGCGGGGGACAACATGAGAAGAAACTCGGGGCGACGGACGGACGAACAAGGCATGCTCCTGCGTTTCGTCCGTCATCGCCTCTTGTTTTCATCGTGGCGGGAAGAGCCGGTATATATACCGTGTGTCAGGCGATCAGCCGCAGCGCGACGGGATAACGGTATGCCGTCCCATTGCTCACGGCAATTGTGGCGATGATGCAAAACACGATATCGGCGATCAACAATATGGACAGCAGGACAAGCCCAATTACGAATGCCAGCACACCGCAAACAACGGCCGCGATGGAGACCGTGATCTGGAAATTCAGGGCTTCCTTGGCCTGGTCAATGACAAACGCCTTGTCTGGTTTGTCCTTGTTCAACAACCAGATGACCAGGGGTGGGATAAATCCGAACACGATGCCCAGCAGATGCGCCAGCAGCGCCAGATTCTTGTCGTCGGGTGAAATGTCGTCACTCATGTGAAGTTCCTTTCAGTGTGAGAAATGGGAGGGGGGATGCAGGCAGGATTCTAGCCCGATTACAGGTTGAGCATGATTTCATGTTCGGTATGCAAGGGGGAGAAGGGGCGGGCTTCGTAATGCTTGAAGATGGCGTCGACCACGGCCTCGGGTTTGTCGATGACCTGGATCAGATCGAGGTCTTCGGGATTGATCATCTGCTCGCTGACGAGGCGATCCCTGAACCAGTCGAGCAATCCGCGCCAAAATGGGCCATGCACCAGGATGATCGGAATCTGTTGGCTTTTCCGGGTTTGCACCAAGGTCATCGCCTCGAGCAGTTCGTCCAGGGTACCGAAGCCGCCGGGCATCACCACGTAGGCGCTGGCGCATTTCACGAACATGAACTTGCGCGCGAAAAAATGACGGAAGGTCTGCGAGATATCCTGGTAGGCATTGCATTGCTGCTCCAGCGGCAACTGGATGTTGAGGCCCACCGAAGGGCTTTTGCCAAAATAGGCGCCCTTGTTCGCCGCCTCCATGATGCCCGGCCCGCCGCCCGAGATGACCGCAAACCCGGCATCCGAGAGCAGGCGGGCGATTTTTTCGGTGAGAGCATAGTAGGGATGATCGGGCGCGATCCGCGCGCTGCCGAAAATCGACACCGCCGGACGCACGGCATTGAGCCGTTCAATGGCCTCGACGAACTCTGCCATAATCCCGAAGATTCGCCACGACTCACGCGCGATGCCATAGTGCTGCGCATTACCGTGATTTTCGTGGGGGAATTTTTCTTTCGCGTTCATTTCTTGCTGGAAATCCATAAATTGTGCGACGCCGTTCGGCGTCACGAGGAAGCCTGCGATGCCCACCCTGCTGCTCGTCGATGGTTCGAGTTATCTCTATCGCGCATTCCACGCGCTGCCCGACTTACGCAATTCGCGTAACGAGCCCACTGGCGCGATACGCGGCGTGTTGTCGATGCTACGTCGGCTGGCCGGGGACTACAAGGCGGAGGCGCGCGCCTGTGTGTTCGATGCCAAGGGGCCGACTTTCCGTGACGAATGGTATCCCGCCTACAAGGCCCAGCGCCCGCCGATGCCCGATGACCTGCGCGCGCAGATCGAGCCGCTGCATGAAGCGGTACGGGCCGAAGGCTGGCCGCTGCTCGTCGTCGACGGCGTCGAAGCCGACGATGTCATCGGCACGCTGACCCGGCAGGCGGTGGAGCGCGGCTGGGAAGCGGTGATCTCCACTGGCGACAAGGACCTCACCCAGCTCGTGCGCCCCGGCGTGCGGTGGGTCAACACCATGAGCGAGGAGACGCTCGACGAAGCCGGCGTCGAAGCCAAATTCGGCGTGCCGCCGGCGCGCATCGTCGATTACCTCACACTGGTGGGAGACACCGTCGACAACGTGCCCGGCGTGGAAAAATGCGGCCCCAAGACCGCGGCAAAGTGGCTCACCGAATTCGGCAGCCTCGACAACCTCGTCGCCCATGCCGGTGAAATTGGCGGCAAGGTGGGCGAAAACCTGCGCAAGCATCTCGACTTCCTCCCGCTCGGACGGCGGCTGGTGACGGTACGAACCGATGTGGTCCTGCCCTGCGAACTCGACAGCCTCGCGCCGCGCCCGCCTGATGTGGCCGCGCTCACCGCGCTCTACGAACGCCTCGAATTCCGTAGCTGGCTGAAGGACGCGGGCAGGCCGGGCGAACCGGCGAACGAAGCGCAGGCGCGTAGCGACGGCTTGCTGCGTCATGGCGATCAAATGAAAGAAGCCAGCCCTCCCGACCGCTCCGCCTATGCCATCATCGTCGACTGGCCCGCCTTCGACGCGCTGCTCGCCCGGCTCGACGCCACGCCGCTCGTCGCCCTCGACACCGAAACCACCGCAATCGATCCGCTCGCCGCGCGCCTGGTCGGGCTCTCCTTCGCCACCGCGCCGGGACAGGCGGCGTATCTGCCGCTCGCCCATCGCGGGCTCGAAGCCGCGGGACAATTGCCATTCGACGAAGCGCTGGCCCGGCTCAAGCCCTGGCTGGAATCGGCCGCCCACGCCAAGGTAGGGCAAAACCTCAAATTCGACGCGCACATCCTCGCCAACCACGGCATCACCCTGCGCGGCATTGCTCATGACACCATACTGCAATCCTATGTGCTGGAGAGCGAGCGCGCGCACGATATGGACGCCCTCGCCCGTCGCCACCTTGGCATGGCGACGATCCCGTTCGTCGACCTCTGTGGCAAGGGCGCGAAACAAATCGGCTTCGACGAAGTCGACCTCGAGCGCGCCGCCGAATACGCCGCCGAGGACGCCGACATCACCCTGCGCCTGCATGAAGCGTTGTGGCCGCGGCTCGAAGCCACCCCCGCGCTCGCCACGCTCTACCGCGAGATCGAACTGCCGACGCTGGCGGTGCTCCTCGCCATGGAACGCAACGGCGTGTTGATCGACCCGCTGCCGCTCGCGCAACAAAGCGCCGAACTCGGCCGCCGCATCCACGAACTCGAACGCGAAGCGTACGCGCTCGTGGGCGAACCATTCAATCTGGGTTCGCCCAGGCAACTCGCCGAAATCCTGTTCGATCGCCTCCACCTGCCGGTGATCCGGAAAACCGGCAAGGGCGTCCCCTCGACCGATGAAGACGTGCTGACCCGGCTCGCCGAGGATTACCCTCTGCCCAAGCTGCTGCTCGAACATCGCAGCCTGAGTAAACTCAAGAGCACCTACACCGACAAACTGCCGCGGATGGTGAACCCCGCCACCGGCCGGGTACACACCAGTTTCTCGCAAACCACCGCGGTAACCGGCCGGCTATCAAGCGCCGACCCCAATCTGCAGAACATCCCCGTGCGCACCGCCGAAGGTCGCCGCATCCGCGCCGCGTTCATCGCCCCCGCCGGATGCAGCATCGTCTCCGCCGACTACTCGCAAATCGAACTGCGAATCATGGCCCATCTCTCGGGCGACGCCCGCCTGCTCGACGCTTTCGCCCGCAACGAGGACGTACACCGCGCCACCGCCGCCGAAGTGTTCGGGATCGCCTCGGAGCAAGTCAGCGCCGAACAGCGCCGTTATGCCAAAGTAATTAATTTCGGCCTGATCTACGGCATGAGCGCCCACGGTCTGGCCAAGAACCTCGACATCGATCGCAAGGCTGCCCAGGGCTGGATCGACCGTTACTTCATCCGTTATCCCGGTGTTGCCGCCTACATGGCGCGGATCAGGAACGTGGCCCATGAAGAAGCTTATGTCGAAACGGTTTTCGGGCGCCGTCTTCACCTCCCGGGCATTCGCGCGCGCAATCCCATGCTGCGCCAGGCCGCCGAACGGGCCGCGATCAACGCGCCGATGCAAGGCACCGCCGCCGATCTCATCAAGAAAGCGATGATCGCCGTCCAGCACTGGCTGGTTGATGCCGGACTGAAATCGAAACTGGTATTGCAGGTACATGACGAACTGGTGCTGGAAGTTCCTCCCAGCGAACTCGACACCGTGCGCGCGGAATTGCCCCGGCTGATGGAAGGTGTGGCCGCGCTCGACGCCCCCTTGGTCGTGGATGTCGGCGTGGGACGAAACTGGGATGAAGCGCACTGAAA
>JAITCV010000173.1 GCA_031282905.1 Azoarcus sp.
GCGGCAAGAAACAGCGACGACAGGAAAACGGAGAGCTTTAGCAACATTAGAAAACTACCTTTCCGATTAATGGAGAAATCACGGGGTGACGCGGGCAGCACTCTAATCCAGCCACGTCATACTGGTCAACCCCATCCGTGAAATTTCTTCAATCTCAATGAAGGTTCTTCTTGACTCATGCCGGATTCCGCGTAGAAAGATCAGGCGGATTTGCCCGGCAGGTGTAGGGGAAACTGCGGCAAATCATGACAACCGTCTGCAAATTCCCGGGGCAAGCCAATGCAAAAAAGCTGCAAAAAGAACGCGCCAATCTTCTTGACCATGTGCGCAAGGTTGGCAAAAGCGGCGACTTGGCGCTGATGGTGGCGACAGAGAAAGCCATCGTTTGGAAGGGGTTTTGCATCTTCAATGAGCTCGAAACTCCAGCCTTCAGGCCGGGGTTTCGAGCTCCGCACCGCCCTGAAGGGCGGGGTTTCAAACCGGAGTTAGTTTTACGATGAATTTTCTTCCGCGCTTGCCCCGAGTCGAACTCAGCCTGGATGGCGAGCCGCTCGATGCCGACATCGCCCTGGCGTCGAGCATCCTGTCCCGATTCCGCGGCCTGATGCTGACGGCCCGCCCGGAGATGGGGCGTGGCCTGCTGCTCGTGCCGTGCAGCAGCATTCACATGCTGGGGATGTGTTATCCACTGGAAGCGGTATATCTCTCGAAAGATTTTCGCGTGCTCAAGATCAGCCGCGGCCTGCCGCCGTGGATGGGCATCAGTGGCTGCCTGGGGGCGCGCGCGGTGCTGGAATGGCTGCCGGGCAATGCGGCGCATTTCGGCGTGCGGGTTGGCCAGCATCTGCATTGGCGCCGACGAGCCAGCCAATAGCCGACATCGCCTCCGGCGTTCGCTCGATCCGCGGCAGGTCTGCTCCATCCCTTCCAGCGCCGCCATGACGCCTTCGTTGCCGAAGGCATGTATACGATATGGCAATGCGATATATATAGCGACGATCCAACGGCGCGGTTTTTCAGCGTTCGAACATCAGCCGCCCTTCGACCAGGGTGTAGCGCACCGCGCCGGGCAGGTCGAGGCCGAGAAAAGGGGTGTTCTTGCCTTGACTCTTCAGCTTTTCGCGGCTGACGTGGGTGCGCGCGGCGGGGTCGAAGATGCAGATGTCGGCTCTTGCGCCCGGCGACAGGTGACCCGCCTTGGTGATGCCGACCAGCCGCGCCGCGTTGGCGGTGATCCGCGCCAGCGCGGTGGTGAGCGCGATTCCATTATCATTGGCCCATTTCAGGGTGAGCGGCAGCAGGAGTTCGAGGCCGGTTGCGCCCGGTTCCGATTCGCTGAACGGTTTTTGCTTGCTGTCGTCATCGACCGGGGTGTGGTCGGAACACAGGGCATCGATGTGCCCTTCGGCCAGTCCGTTCGACAGGGCGTCGCGGTCGAGCTGGCTGCGCAGCGGCGGCACGAGGTGGCAGTGGGTATTGAAGTAGCCAATATCGAGATCGCACAGGTGCAGGTGGTTGATCGACACATCACAAGTGACGTTCATTCCGTCCGCGCGCGCAGCCTTGATCAGTTCCAGCCCCTGCGCGCTCGACAGGCGGGTGATGTGCAAACGCGCGCCGGTGATCCTGGCGAGTTGCAGATAGGTAAACAGGGCGACGGTTTCCGCCGCGACTGGGATGCCGGGGATGCCGAGACGGCTGGCGAGCTCGCCGTCATGGGCGTAACCGCCGCGCGACAGGAAGGGCGCGAGCGGTTGCAGCCAGACCCGGAAATCGAAGGTGGCGGCATATTGCATCGCGCGCATCAACACCATGTTGTCGACGATGGGCACGTTGGCTTGCGAGAAGGCCACGCAGCCGGCTTCGACCAGTTCGGCCATCTCGGAGAGCCGTTCGCCCGCGAGTCCGAGCGTGAGCGCGCCGATCGGGTAGACATGAGCGCAGTTGAGCTTTTTGGCGCGGTAACAGAGCATTTCGACCAAGCCCGGTTCGTCGAGCACGGGGTCGGTATCGGGCGGAATCGCCAGGCTGGTCACCCCGCCCGCCATGGCCGCTTCCATCTCCGATTCGAGGGTGGCGCGGTATTCGAAACCCGGTTCACGCAGACGCGCGGCAATGTCGATCAGGCCGGGAATGACAATGAGGCCATCGGCGTCCAGGATGCGTTCGGCGGCGAATCCAGCGGGTGACGTGCCACGGGCTACGATCTTGCCTTCGGCGATGAACACGTCCTCGATGCGGTCGGTCTGGTTGGCAGGGTCGATCACCCGTCCGTTGCTGATGCGGATTTTCATCGGTCGTTCCTTACTGGCCGGCGAGCATGCTCATCACCGCCATGCGCACGGCAATGCCAAAAGTCACCTGGGGCAGGATCACCGCCTGCGCGCCATCGGCGACGGATGAATCAATCTCGATGCCGCGGTTGAGCGGCCCGGGGTGCATCACGATGGCGTCGGGTTTCGCGAGCGCGAGCTTTTCGGCGGTGAGCCCCCAGACCTTGAAGAATTCCTGCGGCGTGGGCAGCAGCGCGCCGTTCATGCGTTCGTTTTGCAGGCGCAGCATCATCACCACGTCGACTCCGCGCAGCCCTTCCCGCATGTCGTGGAAGACACGCACGCCCATCTTGTCGATTCCGGTGGGAAACAGGGTCTTGGGGCCGATCACCCTGATTTCGGGCACGCCCAGAGCGGTGAGTGCGGCAATCTGCGAACGCGCGACCCGCGAGTGCAGCACATCGCCGACGATGGCAACGGTGAGATTGCCGAAATCGCCCTTGTAATGACGAATGGTGTACATGTCGAGCAGGCCCTGGGTGGGGTGGGCATGGCGCCCGTCGCCAGCATTGACCACATGGATGTGCTCGCGTCCGTTTGCCTGGAGGTGCTGGGCGATCAGCACCGGCGCGCCGCTTGCCGCGTGACGCACCACGAACATATCGGCCTGCATCGCGCAGAGGTTGTCGACCGTGTCGAGCAAGCTTTCCCCCTTGGAGGTGGAACTGGTCGAGACGTTGAGGTTGACCACGTCGGCCGACAGCCGCTTGGCGGCAATCTCGAAGGTCGTGCGCGTGCGGGTGGAATTTTCGAAGAAGAGGTTGAAGATGCTTTTGCCACGCAGGAGCGGCAGTTTTTTCACCTCGCGCTCGGCGACTTCGGTAAACGGCGCGGCGTGGTCGAGGATGCTGGCGATGACGTCACGCGGCAGACCGTCGAGGGTGAGCAGGTGTTGCAGTTCACCATGCTTGTTGAGTTGCGGATTATGCATCGATCAGCCTCAGATCCAGGACGCCGTCAGCGGCGCGTTCCAGTTGCAGGGTTTGCGTGGATGGCAGTGGTTCGGGCAGGGTCAGGGCGCAGTAGCGGGCGGCGACCGGCAACTCGCGGCCGCCGCGATCGACCAGTACGGCAAGTTCGACGCACGCGGGACGGCCGAAGTCGAAAATCTCGTTCAACGCGGCGCGGGTGGTTCGCCCGGTGTAGAGCACATCGTCGACCAGGATGACATGGGAGTTTTCGATCGAAAACGGAATCTCGGTGCGCTGCGGGTGGGCATGAAGCCCCTTGGCACCGTAGTCGTCACGGTAAAACGAGGTGTCGATGGCGCCCGGCGACGGCTGGATGCCGAGCAGTTCGTGCAAACGCTCGGCAAGCCACAGGCCGCCCGTGCGGATGCCGATCAGCACCGTGCTTGGCTTGAGATGGGGACGTATCTGTCCGGCAAGCTGGAGACAGAGTGCTTCAGCGTCAAATTGCATGTCGGCGTGAATCCAGGAAGTGTTGGAGGATGCATTGCGCGGCGACCGCGTCGAGCCGTTGTTTGCGTTTCCGCCAGTTCTTGACGCCCGCGGCGCGCAACTGGCGCTCGGCTTCCACTGAACTGAGACGTTCGTCCCAGAGCATGACCGGCAGGCCATGACGGCCATGGAGTTGGTTGGCGAAACGCCGACACTGCGGGCTCAGTTCATGCTCTTCGTCGTTGTCGAGGTGATGCGGCAGGCCGACGACGAGGGCGACCGGATGCCATTTTTCGACCAGTTCGCCGATGGCGGCGAATTTCGCGGCCTGGGTTTCGGCATGCAACGTGGTGAGCGGACTGGCCAGTCCGGTTTCAAGTTCGCCCGTGGCGACGCCAATGCGGGCGAGGCCGAAATCAAACCCCAGCAGACAACCGCGCGCAGGCAGGGACGCAGGGTCTTCAGGCATGCCCGGCAACCTCGCTCAACTGGGTGAAATCGATGCCCAGGGTATGCATGGCGGCGGAAAGACGGTCTTCGGGCGGCAGGTCGAACACGATGGCCATGTCCGCCGGAATGGTGAGCCAGGCATTGTCGACCAGTTCTTGTTCGAGCTGGCCCGCCGCCCAGGCGGCAAAACCGAGACTGACCAGTACGTCGTGCGGTTCGCCGGTCATTCCAATGGCTTGCAGGATGTCACGGCTGCTGGTGAAACCGACATCGTCGTTGACCTTGAGGGTCGAGTGCCATTGCCCGCTCGGACGGTGAAGCACGAAACCCCGGTCGGTTTGCACCGGGCCACCGAAATAGACTGGCTGCGCGGAGAAATATTGCTGTGCCACGGCATCGAGCGCCACGTCGACCCGCTCGAACAAGGTCCCCAACGTCATGTCGAGCGGGCGATTCACGATCACCCCCAAGGCGCCCTGTTCGTTATGTTCGGCGATATAGGTCAGGGTACGTGAAAAACGGGGATCGACCATATGCGGCATGGCGATCAGGAAGTGATGGGTCAGGTTGCTCGAAACGGTATCCATGCGCGCATTCTACGCTGCCCCATCCACCTCTGCAGCCAATAGGTGGAATGGGGCGTTTGCAACGGGGACTATCCGCGGCGCGCATAACTGGCGATCAGGCCGAGCAGTTCTTCTTCCCGATAGGGCTTGCCAAGATAGTGGTTGGCGCCGATTTCCATCGCGTAGTCCCGATGTTTGTCCGCGAGACGCGAGGTGATCATGATGACAGGAACATCCTTGAGCCGCACATCGGCACGAATGTTGCGGACGAGATCGAAGCCATCCATGCGCGGCATTTCGATATCGGAGAGGATGACATCGGGCACGGTTTCGATCAGCGCCTCGATTGCGTCGACGCCGTCCTTGGCGAGCACCACGTGATAGCCTTCGCGTTCGAGCATGCGGCTGGTGATCTTGCGCACGGTGAGCGAATCGTCGACCACCATCACCGTCGGTTCGTGTTCCGGCACGGGCGCGACGGTTTCGCCAAGCGGCATGGTCAAACTGCTGTACATCAGCTCGCGGCTCATCATCGCCACCGGGTTGATGATCAGCACGATTTCACCATCGCCCAAGACGGTCGCGCCCGACATGCCCACGATGCGGGTGAGTTGCGGCCCGGCGTTCTTGACGATGATTTCCTGATTGCCGTACATCGCATCGACATGGAGGGCCAGAGTCTGCGAACCGGAGTGCAACAGCAGCACCCAGTTGTAGCGGCCGATTTCGGGCTGTGCCTCGCGGTTGCCGAGCAGATTGGGCAAGTAACGATAGGGGTAATACTGGTCGAACCACTCGATGCCGCCTTCACCGCGCATGCGTTCTATCGGTTCGGCCTTCAGTTCCATGACCTGGGAAATCATGCTCGACGGAATCGCGTAGTGGCGGTTGCCGGTGCGCACCAGCAGCGCCTGGGTGACGGCCAGGGTCAACGGCAGATAGATGCTGAACCGGGTTCCCGCCCCCGTCTTGGACGAGACATCGACCCGCCCGCCCACCGCGGAGGTTTCGGCCTTGACCACATCCATGCCAACCCCCCGGCCGGATACCGCGGAGACCTTCTCGGCAGTCGAAAAACCCGGGACAAAGATCAGGTTGGTCAGCCGCCGTTCATCGACGATTTCGCGTGGTCCGATCAGGCCGCGCTCACGGGCGCGCTGGATGATGCGTTCGAAATTCAGGCCCGCGCCATCATCGGCCAGTTCAATGACAATTTCATTGCCTTCCTGGCGGGTGGTGAGGGTGATCTGGCCGACTTCGGGCTTGCCTTTGGCACGGCGCAGTTCCGGCGTTTCGATGCCATGGGCGAGCGAATTGCGCAACAGGTGTTCGAGCGGCGCAATGATGTGTTCCAGCACGCCACGGTCGATCTCGATATGACCGCCGCGCATGTCGAGGCTGGCGCGCTTGCCAAGTTCCTTGGATGCCTGACGCACGATGCGATAGAGCCGTACCGCCAGGCTGTCGAACGGCACCATCCTCACCTGCATCAGCGCCTGTTGCAATTCGCGGGTCATGCGCGCCTGGCTGTGCAGGGCAAGGTCGGCGCTGTCGAGGTTGCGCAACAGGTTCTGCTGTACCGTGGTGACGTCGTTGACGCTCTCCGCCATCATCCGCGTCAGTTCCTGCAAGCGGGTGTAGCGGTCCATCTCCAGGGGATCGAATTCGGCGTGCTTGGTTTCGGCCTGGGCCATGCGCGTTTGCATCTGCACGTCGGCCTGGATTTCGACCTCACGCAACTGATTGCGCAAACGGATGACGTTTTCGGTGAGATCGAGCAGGCCACGGCGCAGATGGCGCAATTCGCCATCGATCCGGGTGCGGGCCACGCCGATTTCGCTGGCATCATTGATGAAGCGGTCGACCAGTTCGGCACGCACGCGCAACTGGCTGGCGCTCGCGCCTTCGCTATCGGGCGCGGCATCGCCAGCAGCGGCGGTGGCAGTCGCGGGTACTGGCACGGCCACCGCCGTACTCTCGGGTACGGCTGGCGTGATCGGCGCGACGGCGGGCGATGGCGATGGCTGCGGAGTCGCCGGGCCGAGGTCGGGCATGGGGCCCCCCGTCAGCGCGCCAACCAGTTGCTCGGTGATATCCAGCGCCGAGGCGATTTCATCGATGACGGCGCGCACATCGTGCCCTGCCGACAGGGCGGATTCCAGCCAGGATTCGAGCAGGTGGATCTGCTGTCCCAAAGTCATTGCCCCCGCCATCCGGGCGCTTCCCTTGAGCGTGTGCAACTGGCGCGCCACGAGCTTGGCGTGATCGGCATTACCCGTGTCACTCGCCCAGGCACGCAGGGTCATCTGCAGTCCGTTGAGCAGTTCCCCGGCTTCTTCCAAGAAGATCGGCAGTAATTGATCGTCAATTTCGTCGACGACCGCCTTGAGCGCCGCCCCGCTGGCCGCCGTCGCGCTCGGTAGCACGCTGCTTGCGGTTTCGGTCAAGGAAGCCAGGGAAACGTCCGCGACCGCTTCGGCAATCACCTCGTTGAGCGGTTCCGTGACCGGCGCGGCAGCGGGCGCGTGGGCAATACGGTCGAGTTGCTCGATCAGTTCCGGCGCTTCCAGCGGCATGCGCAGACTGATGACCTCGGTCAGCATGGACTCCAGCGTATCGGCGCAAGCCTTGAGCAGATCCAGTTCATTGGTCGTGGGCGCATGTCCCAGTTCGCGCAAACGTTCCTGCGCGTGTTCCATCGCCTTCGCGAGATGGTAGAGCGGCGTGCAGCGCGCGGTGCCGGAGATGCCCGCACATGAATGCGCGGCGCGCAACGCGGCTTCGGACGGCACCAAGGTCGGATTGATCGAAAGGTGCTCGAAATCCTGATGCAGCGTATCGATGTGCAGGTGTGCTTCGGCCACATACAGATCGAATAAGGCCCGCGAGATTTCGATATCACCGATATGGAGCGTGTCGGGTTCTTCGGGCTCGACCGCGACGCTCTTTGGCACAACGGGCGGCGTGGGCGCAGGGGCGATGCTCCTCGGCGCGACGGGCGGCGTGGGCGTGGGGGCGATGCTTTTCGGCGCAACGGGCGGCGTGGGCGCGACAGGCGTGGGTTCCGGTCTGGATGGAGCGGGCGGGCTTGTGCGCATAGCCCTGGTGATGGGCGGCGGCACGGCGTCTTCGCTCGGCCAGCCGAGTTCGATGATCTCCTCGATTTCGGGTTCGCCAAACTGGCTGCTGATGCCCTGTGGAACGGCTTTCTCATCAGAGGCATTGGGAACGTCGTCGATATCATCGAGATCGACGATGTCGATCGTTTCATCGATATCGATCGACATCCCGACGGGCGTGACCTGGGTACGGGTGAAATCGGGTTCGACCGCCCGCGCCAGACGGGCATCGTCCGACAGGTTTTCGCCCGATGCAGCGAAGATATTGGGCTCTGCCAGCGTGGGTTCTTCCAACGCGCTTGCAACCAGTTCTTCCTCGATTTCCACGTCCGGTACGATGGGAGGGACCGGTTGAAATCGCACGGCGGGTTGCGGCTGCGACGGTTGCGGAGGCTGTATCTGTGGCCGCGGCGGTTGTAGCGGCTGCGGCGGTTGCGGAGGCTGTATCTGCGGCGGCTGCGGTTGTAGCGGCTGCGGCTGCGTTGGTTGTGCTTGTGGCCGCGGCGGCTGCGCTTGTGCGGCACCTGCGCCCTGGGTGGGCGCATCGCCGTTGCACAGGCGTTCGGCGTCGGCAAGCAGGGCGGCGACATCACGATGATATATGCCATGGGCTTCGATCTGTTCGACCCAGGCATCGAACTGCGGTTGAGCGGCGGCGAGCAGACTGAGCAGCGCCGGCGTCACCGGCCATTCGAATTGCAACCAGCGGTTGAGGGTTTGTTCCATGCCCCAGGCAGCTTCACCGAGATCGGTCAGGCCAACCATGCGTCCGCTGCCCTTGAGGGTGTGGAAACCACGGCGGATGGTGGTGAGATATTCCTGATTGCCTGGATTGTCGCGGAGCAGACCGATGTGCTTGCCGATGCTGGCCAGCACATCGTGTGCTTCCTCGATGAAAATACACAACAACTCGGCGTCGAGTTCTTCCTTGGGGGCTTCGACCGGAACTGGCGCCTTGGCAACCGGCGGTTGTGCGGCAACCGGGGCGGGGATCTCCTTGCGCTCCGTCCGTACTTCCTTCGTTTCGATTTCGAAGGCTGGAAAGGTCTCGATCCCGTCGGACGAGGTGCCATGAACCACGGATTTCGTCAATATCGCCAGGTCTGGCGCCAGCGCGGGCAAGTCGGGCAGATCGATTTCGGTCTCGATGGGTTCGACTGCGGATGGCGGACGGAGGAACTCGTCAATGGACGTTCTGTTGTATTGCAGCGACTGGATGAAAAAGCCCAATGCCGAAAAGCGACGCGCCAATTCGGCAAGTTCCTGTTCACTGACATTGCCGCTGCCTTGCGCCAGACGAGAGATGATTTCACTCGCTTCCTGCACCAGATTGATGGCGTCATTTTCGTCGAGCAGCGCCAGCGCGCCTTCGATCTGGCGCAAGGGCTCGGCCAACTGCGCCAGCGGAGCGCGTTTTTGTTGATCGCGGAAGAAGTCGTCGAGCGTCTGCTCGATGTTGGCGAGACTGGACAGGATTTCGTGCGAGACTTGGGCAAGCGCTTCCTTTTCCTGCCGTTTCCGCGCGGATTCGACCCCCGCCGCGCTGGGGGTGGAACTGATCTGCTCACCACGCGCCAACGCTTCCAGGCGCGCGAGCGCATCGCTGACCTGGCTCTTGAAACCGGGGTCGAGCAGACTGCGGTCGAGGGAAGCTTCGACCAGCAGTACCGCAGTGGCGAATTCGAGCGCGATCGGTTCGGAATAGCGTTGGGGATTTCTGGCCAGCCACTGGACGAAGCGCCCCATGCCGCCGAGCAGCCGGTCGAGCAGAGGACGGCCGATGATGCTCGCCGATTTGACGAACGCAACGAGCCGGTCGGCAAATTCGGACAGCGCGGAAGGTCCGTGTTCCCCAAAGGTGTTCCATTGCTCCTTGATGCCGTTCAGGCGAGTATGCAAATCCTGGATCAGCGGCGCCAGTGGCAAATCACTGACGGTCGAACCGGATTCGGGAATCAGGGTGTCGAGCTGCCATGCCTTGTGCACCGCTTGCTGGACAGGCGTGCTCGCGGGATGGATGGCGACGCAATAGAGCAGATCGCGCAGCAGGCGCTCGGGCAAGGCGGAAGGCCCCGAATCGATATGGCGCAATTGCGCTTCAAGGCGCGACAGCAGGCGTTTGGTCGCGGGCAACTCCGCGGGCGGCAGCGTGGAAAGGGTGTCGATGAACGCCTGGGCTGCCCACCACAGCGCGCGCATGGCGGGGCTTTCCTCGATGGCATCGACCCCGGCCAGCGCCGAACGCATGATGTCCTGCCCGGTCGTCGGATGGCGCAGCCAATCGAGCAGACCACGCTGGAAATGCGATCGCAGCGTCTTGTGCTGTTGCTGGCGCGCGGCTTTGCTGAGTTGCGGCACTTTGTCCCGAGGCGGTGTGCGCATGCGCACCCCCAGATCGGGGAAAAAAAGATCCGCGGCGGAGGGCTCCGGTTCGCCACGCGCGAGCACCAGTTCCCGGTACAGCGGGGCGAGCCTCAAGGGCAGGTTGGGCGCGCCGTGGGTCAATTCGTCCAGGTAGTTGCCAATACTGGCAAGGGCGCGATGACCCAGCTTGATGACTGCTTCGTCGAGCGCCACTTCGCCGCGAACGAGCGCGCCAAACAAAAGCTCCACGGCTGAAGCGAACGTGGTCAGGCCATCCAGCCCAATAATGGACAGTGCCCCATGGACCTGGTGCAAATGAGTCTGTGCGAATCGAACCTTGTCCACACCTCCTTGACCCGTTTCTCGGAGGCTCTCGTTCGCACGGGCCAGCGCCTGATCGATCTCACTCTTGACCCAGGTCAGCGGGCCAAGATCCGGTTCATTGGCTTGCGTCATGAAATAACGTTCCCGTTCTTAGACCTTGAAACCGGAGACCGAGCCCTTGAGCTCGATCGCAAGGTCGGCAAGCTGGCCGACAGATTCCGCCGTTTGTTTGGTGCCGTGCGTCGTTTGCTCGGTAATGGCGAGAATATCCTTCATCGATGTCGCTACCCGGCTGGCGGCCGCGGCCTGGGTCTGGGTGTCGGTGGAAATCTGTTCGACCAGACGCGCCGCGTCCATCGATACCTGCCCCATTTCAGCCAGCGCCTGGCCGGCGGCGTCCGACAGCCTCGCGCCCTCGACCACGTCACGGGTGGCGTTTTCCATGGCGCCGACGGCATCCTGGGTGTCGGTCTGGATGGTCTTCACGATGGCCGCGATCTGCTTGGTCGCCTCGGCGGAGCGTTCCGCCAAACGTTGCACTTCTTCCGCAACCACGGTGAAGCCACGTCCGGCTTCACCCGCGGAGGCCGCCTGGATGGCGGCGTTCAAAGCCAGCACGTTGGTCTGTTCGGTAATGTCGGAGATCAGTTCCACGATTTCGCCGATTTCTTGCGAGGATTCGCCTAGGCGCTTGATGCGCTTCGAGGTTTCCTGGATTTTTTCGCGGATCGCATTCATGCCGCGAATGGTGTTTTCCACCGCGTCGGCTCCCTTGCGCGCCGATTCCAGCGAACGGCGAGCAACCTGCGCGGTGTGCAGCGCCCGTTCGGACGATTCGGTCATCTGCCGCGCCATGTGCTGGACGGTGGCGCCCGCTTCCTCGATCTGCCGCGACTGCCGCTCGGCGGCGTCGAGCAGTTCGGCGGAAGTGTGCTGCGCGGTCTGGGTGGCGACGGTCACGCGACCGGCGGCATCGTTGATCCGGCTCACCAGCATCGCCAGTTCTTCGATGGTGTAGTTCACCGAGTCGGCGATCGCGCCGGTGATGTCTTCCGACACCGTTGTCCGGATGGTGAGGTCGCCGTCGGCGAGGTCGCCCATTTCGTTCATCAGGCGCAGGATCGCCGCCTGGGTGCGATTGCGTTCGTCCTCGGAGACCTGCCGCTGGCGCTCGCTGCTGGCCCGCCGGGCGGCGACTTCGCCGCTATAGACTTTGGCGACGAGAATCAGCACGATCAACGCGCCAATCGCACAGACGATGGTCAGGATCGAGAGTGTGTTTACGTTGCTCGCCGCCTTGCTGAATTCCTTGCCCAGCTTGTCCGCATGCCTGAAAACAACGTCCGCATAACCCGCCACGCGGCCACTGGCGTTTTTGGCATGCATCAGGGGCTGGAGACTGCCGACGATGTTTTCCACGCTATCCTGGACTGCCTGATCACGTTCATTGCTGGGTATCTTGATCGCGACGACCAGTTCGGCCAGTTCGAGCATGGCGCCGTTGCGATTGGCCGATGACGTTCCAATGAACGCGATCAGCGCCGCCTCCTGCGCCTGGATGAGCGCGATGTCCGTCTCCACCTTTTGCCAGTTCTCGGTGATGCTGCTGAATGACACACGCTCATCACTCCCGGAGACCGCAGGCAAATCCTTACCGTCCAGCACGCCGCCTTTGTCCAGTGTTTTCAGCAACAGGTTGAAACGGTCGGCGCTGGCTTGCATCTCTTCAAAAGCGCTCTTGTTCCCTTGCAGCGTGAGCTGCGCCGCCTTGGCGATCTTCTGGGAGAGCGCCTGCATTTCACCCGTGACCAAAACCTGTTGGGCAACGTGGCCGATACGCTGGTTCTGATAGAACATCAATCCCGCAGTCGCCATGGCCAATACGACAAAAATGCCGCCCAAGATACGTACCCATCCGGAGCCGGTGTACTGCTGTTCGCCCGCCGCGGCAGCAAGCCGCTCCGCGGTCAGCGATCTGGAGTACGTGTTGTTATCTTCCATGATGGTGGTGTCCGTAAGCTGCTCGCGCGCAGCCTTGCTCGTTTTGCCCGAAAAGAGCTTGAATGCCATATGCCTTGCTCCGCCGCTATTGCTGTACTACTGGTCAAATAAGAAGTGGGTAGGAAACCGCGATATTCATGAGACACGCACCCAACGCTAACCTATGCCAGCATCAAGGAAAGTGCTGCTGGACAGCAATCGCGGTACATTCAGTCGCAACCATGGCCGGTTCTGTGTATCGAACAGACGAGCATCGACCCATGGTTTGGAATCCGTTCCCCTGAAACTGGGGTCGACATCGAAATCCTCGTCATTGTGCAAACCAAGCACACGCGACACCATGATGGCGCTATGCACATTCTGCCGGGCGCCGATCAGCAGCAGTCTGACCTGCGCGGATGGAGAGATGATCGGACCATCATGAAAATTCGACAGATCGACAACACTGTATAGAACGCCCCGGACATTGACCAGACCACGATACCATTCCCGCGCCAGCGATACGGGCGCCAGGGATGTCATCGATATGATCTCGCCGGCATCGGGCAGGCTCAACAGCCAGTTTTCGTCTCCCGCCTGTACGCCGAGCAGCCCACGGTGTTCACTGGCATGGGCCGTCGCCAAGCGGCGAGCGAGATTTTCCTGGAACTCGCGCAAACTAATCCGTTTGGACATGGCGGCTCAACCGATGCTCTTGATGCGGTCAAGCAGGGCAATGTGATCGACAGGCTTGACCATGTAGTCATAAGCGCCCTGCCGCATTCCCCATATCTTGTCCGTCTCCAGCCCTTTGCTGGTACACATGATGATCGGTATCTCGCGCGTGGTCTCCCAACGTGAAATCGTGCGCGTCGCCTGGTAGCCATTCATACCGGGCATGACGACATCCATCAGGATCAGATCGGGCAGCTCGACACGGCTTTTGGAAATCGCATCCTCACCGCTATCGGCTGTCACGACCTGATAACCGTTGCGTGTCAATACTTCGGTCATTGCCAGCCGCTCGGTCGGTGAGTCATCAACTACGAGTATTTTCTTGATCGGCATCGTCGGAATGTTTCCTTCGGGTATTACAAAGTCTCAGCCTCCAGCGGCCTCAGCGGGGCTGATTACTCGTGTGCGTAGACACGGCCTTGATCAGGCTGTCCTTGGTGAAAGGTTTGGTCAGGTATTCATCGGACCCCACCATGCGCCCGCGCGCACGATCGAAGAGTCCGTCCTTGGATGACAACATGATGACCGGCGTAGCCGCGAGCTTGGGGTTTTTCTTGATCAGCGCGCAGGTCTGGTAACCATCCAGGCGGGGCATCATGATATCGACAAAAATCAGATCCGGATGGTGATCGGCAATCTTGGCCAGCGCATCGAATCCATCCTCGGCCAACAACACCTGACAACCTTCCTTGCTGAGGAAAATTTCGGCGCTGCGGCGAATGGTATTGCTGTCATCGATGACCATCACCTTGAGTCCGCTCAAATCCATGCAGTGTATCCTCGTTGGCGTGGCACACCAGCGCGCCACGGACAAAAAACGTTAGATCAACGGCAGCTTACCTTAAAAGCTGCTTTTCGGCACCATATCAGGCAAAGTCCTCAATGCCGTTTTCCACGAAATCATGAAGACACCTTGGCGCGGCTGCTATGCAATTACCCCGGACGAGGCCGATACCGGCCGTTTGATGGATCAGGTCGTCGCCGTGCTCGCCGGTCATCCGGCGCTTCTCCAGTACCGCAACAAACAGGCCGGGCCAGCGTTGCGCCGCGAACAGGCGCGCAAGCTCTTGCCCCTGTGCCGCGCGGTCGGCGTGCCATTCGTGATCAATGACGATCTGGCATTGGCGCTCGACCTTGGCGCCGATGGCGTGCATCTCGGGCACGACGATGGCGACCCGGCGACGGCGCGGCGCGCACTGGGAACGGATCGCATCCTTGGCGTGTCGTGTTACGACGAGTGGCGGCGCGCCGCAACCGCCACGGCGGCGGGCGCGGATTATATCGCTTTCGGCGCGATGTTCGCCTCGACCACCAAGCCACGGGCCAGGCACGCGCCTTTCGATCTGCTCGCGCGTGCGCGCCGCGAACTCGATGTGACGGTCGCCGCGATTGGCGGCATCACCCTTGCCAATGCCGCCGATGTCATTGCCGCGGGCGCGGATCTGGTCGCGGTGATCAGCGACCTGTTCAATGCGCCGGATCCGGGCGCGCGCGCGGCGGCATTCGCAGAACTCTTTACCCGCGTGCCCCGATCCGGGTAGACCGCGCCCTGTCCACGGACGACAATTCCACGCTTTCCTCCACGTTCGAGCCGCCATGACCAGTCGTAATGAAACCTTGTTTGCCCGCGCCCAGCGCGTCATTCCCGGCGGCGTCAATTCGCCCGTCCGCGCTTTCCGCTCGGTGGGCGGCACACCGCGATTCATCGACCGCGCCGAAGGCGCGCGGGTATGGGACGCCGATGGCCACGCCTATATCGACTACGTTGGCACCTGGGGGCCGGCGATCGCCGGTCATGCCCATCCGGCCATCGTCGAAGCCGTGCGCGCGGCGGCGCTCAAGGGCCTGTCGTTTGGCGCGCCGACCGAAGCCGAAGTCGAAATGGCCGAATTACTGTGCGCGTTGCTGCCTTCACTGGACATGTCGCGGCTGGTCAGTTCCGGCACCGAAGCCACGATGAGCGCGATCCGGCTGGCGCGCGGATATACCGGGCGCGAAGCGATCATCAAATTCGAAGGCTGTTACCACGGCCATGCCGACAGTCTGCTGGTCAAAGCCGGCTCCGGCATGCTCACCTTCGGCAATCCATCCTCCGCCGGCGTGCCCGCGGATTTCGCCCGCCACACCATCGTGCTCGACTACAACGACCTCGACCAGGTCGAAGCCACCTTCCAATCCCGTGGCGACGAAATTGCCGCGATCATCGTCGAACCGGTGGCGGGCAACATGAATCTGGTGCGCCCCAAGCCAGGCTTTCTCGAAGGTTTGCGCCACCTATGTACGCAATATGGCGCGGTGTTGATTTTCGATGAAGTGATGACCGGCTTTCGCGTCGGCCCCCAGGGCGCGCAGGGACTGTTCGGCATCACCCCCGACCTCACCACCCTGGGCAAGGTCATCGGCGGCGGCATGCCGGTCGGCGCGTTCGGAGGCCGGCGCGAGATCATGGAAAACATCGCCCCACTTGGCCCTGTCTACCAAGCGGGCACCCTGTCGGGCAGCCCGGTGGCGGTGGCCGCCGGGCTGGCCTCACTCAAACTCACTCGCGCACCGGGCTTTTACGAAGGACTCACCGCCCGCGCGCGCCAACTCACCGCCGGTCTCGACCTTGCCGCGCGTGAGGCGGGCGTCACTTTTTCCGCCGATGCGGTAGGCGGCATGTTCGGGCTCTATTTCAGCGCCACGCCACCGACATCCTTCAACGAAGTCATGGCGATGGACAAGGAAGGCTTCAAACGCTTTTTCCACGCCATGCTGGAAGCCGGTCATTACTTCGCGCCTTCGGCATTCGAGGCCGGTTTCGTGTCGGCGGCGCATGGCGAGGCGGAAATCGAAACCACGATTGCCGCGGCGCGCAAAGCGTTTGGTGCGCTGAGATGACGTTCAGGGAACAGATGCCAGGAAACAGGAGAAAGGGAAATCCCTTGGGAGGAAAGAGTGCGTGGGAAGCCGGAGGCGAGAGAAGCCAGCCATGCGGCGCGAAACGCCGGACATCGATCCAATACCTGTTTAGCGGCTGTCGTATTTACGCAACGCACCCGTATTTTTTCACGACAGCCCCCGCTTTTCACGCTTTTCGTTTTGACAGGTGTGTCGTCTCGCTCGCATACTGCGCGCCAGTTTCCATCTGATTCAATCTTCACCATTCATCAGGAGGTTTTCATGTCTGCCCACAACTTGCAAGGAATTTCCAAGACGCGCTGACGCGCCGCACCGCAGACTGAAGACTGTCGGCTCGGGCACGCATCAGCCGCCCCGAGCCAGGCCAAATCCTCGGATCCGGACATATATCCATTGTCCGGATTCGCAAACGAAAGCCCTGGCAATACCGGGGCTTTTTGTTTGTCACGCCTGAACCCTGTCTTTGCATGGAAGACATTCAGGCCACCACAGGATTTATTGTCATGGCCATTCAATGGACTCTGAACAAAGGCCGCGTGCCCATCAAGATCTGGACACGCGAGCTGGAATACGAAGCACTGCAACAGCTCATCAACCTGTCGCAATTGCCGATCATCGCGCACCCGATTGCCGCCATGCCCGACGTTCATCCGGGCAAGGGCGCAACCGTCGGCGCGGTGATTCCCACCGTTGCCGCCGTCATCCCAGCGGCAGTCGGTGTCGATATCGGCTGCGGCATGTGCGCGGTGCGCCTGACGCTCAACGCCCGCGACCTGCCCGATAACCTGCACAATCTCCGCAACTCGATCGAGGCCGCGGTGCCGCTTGGCTTCAACCAGCACGAACGCAGCAAGGTACGTGGCAGCGCCCACGCGCGCCAGGCACGGCACATGTCCGACCGGCTCGATGTCATCGTCGGCAAGCATCCGGGCATCATGAAAATGCAACGGCATTTCAACGAAACCTGGGTTTGCCAATTGGGCACGTTGGGCGGCGGCAATCACTTCATCGAGCTTTGCATCGACGAAGCCGAGCAGATCTGGGTGATGCTGCATTCCGGCAGCCGCGGCATCGGCAATGTCATTGGCCGCTATTTCATCGCCGCCGCGCAAAAGGACATGCGCCGTCACAAGGTCAATTTGCCGGACAAGGATCTCGCCTATCTCAGCGAGGGCAGCGAGCTATTCGATGATTACGTGGAGGCGCTCGACTGGGCACAGGAATACGCGATGGAAAATCGTCGCATGCTGCTCGCCCTGGTGCTGGAAAGTCTCGCTGCCGGGCTGCCGCCATTCAAGGTCAGCGAAGAAGCGATCAACTGCCACCATAACTACGTCGCCCGCGAAACACATTGCGGCGAACGCCTCTACATCACAAGGAAAGGCGCGATCCGCGCGGGCGAAGGAGAATTGGGCATCATTCCCGGCAGCATGGGCGCGAAAAGTTTCATCGTTCGTGGCCTGGGCAATTCGACTTCATATTGCTCCTGCTCGCACGGCGCGGGCCGCCGCATGAGCCGCAGCGAAGCAAAACGTTTCTTTTCCCGCCGCGATCTCGTCGAACAAACCGAAGGCATCGAATGCCGCAAGGACGGCGGCGTACTCGATGAAATTCCCGGTGCCTACAAGGACATCGACGTCGTGATGGCGAACCAGTCCGACCTCGTGGAAATCGTGCATACCCTGAAGCAGATACTCTGCGTCAAGGGGTAAACCTGGGATAAGCCCGGGGACAAACCCCGGGGGCAAACCTCAACAACCCTGTAAAGGAGACCCATTATGCTTGCACTCGACTTGATGACAAAAGCAATCCCACAACCCGATTTCAAGGACATTCATCATGACCCGGAAACAACGTCATCAGCGTGAAGAAAGCCTGCTGCTGCCGCCCTCCCCGCCGCCGCGCAATCCTTTTGCCAACACGGCAAAAATGCGTCGCGGGGTGGAAATCCATGAAAAAAGCCGGGGCGCACTACGCCGCGCCCGGCACATGGATCTGCAACGCATCATGCAAGGCGATTTTTCAGTCGCCGACCGGCTGGACGATTGATCTCGCCGGGCCTGTCGGGCACGTCCCGGCAGGTCCGGCGGGAAATGGTTTGCCGGTCTTTGCACAACCGACGAATTCCCGTTCCAGCGAAGGCAAGATCGCGCAAACCGCATTGCCCACGAAAAAACCGGACAAGTGGAACAGTGTCCAATTGTCCGGCGTGAAATTCCGCGAGTAAAAGAACGCGGAATGAAAATGCGAGTGTGCCGCGAAGAACGAGGGGCGGAACGCCTTACGTGCGCGAGACGGCCTTACACGCGCGCGAGGCGGGTGCGTTCGCGCATTTTCTGGTGCGACCGTTTCACCACTTCCTGCGCTTTCTGGATGATCGCCCGACGGTCCAGAACCACGGACATGTTGTGGTGGCCATGATGTTGCAGCCAGTGGTCTTCAAGATGTTTCATTTGCGAGTACTCCTGTAGGGATCGCGCCCGCAACGACGAATGTTTTATTGCGGTGCAACAAGCCACATTCTCTAGAGCGGCGACACCGAGGTCAAGTCATTGACTGCGCAAGATATCTCTGGTTGTTGCGACGCAACAACCGTCGCGCCATTGCACAGCGCCGTCGCCCCGACTCATTTGCCTGTCCCGCCACATCCATGTATCGTCCGCGCCCTGCCGTTAGGGGTGTTCGTCACGGTCGTGACGAGCTGAGAAAAACCCTTTGAACCTGATCCGGATC
>JAITCV010000192.1 GCA_031282905.1 Azoarcus sp.
AGTAGTCAGTCACGTTGAATCAAGGCAAATTTTTGCGCAATTACCCACTGAAAATCCTCTGTCCTATCCTCTTTTTTCAGCATGACTGACTAATAGATTGGCTGGCGGAAGACTTGTTGCACTATGCCTTACAGATAACGAACGAAGCATCAACTTAGAAAATCATCAGTTTTTTATCATAAGAAAAGAAGGTTTATCCATTTTGCAAGCATGTTATTGGAAATAAAAGTAGAATGAATATTTGAACCAAGCATTTCAATCGAGGATTCATGGAGAAAATAGAATCAGGAAATTTGATAATTATTGAGATAGAACATACCGCCGGTCCTTGTAATGGCAAATACGTAAGCTGCTGTTTTTACCTGCTATTCCCTTGCCGTTGCCTTCGCCCAATCCAGCCCGAAACGCAGCAAATATTTCCGTAGCCGGTCGGCATCATTGGCCTGCTTTTTCTGCTGGCGTGATTGGGCGAACAATATTCTGCCAGCATCGGAAAGATTATTGGCGCGGCGACAGGTTTCGAGCACGGTTTCCAATTGACAACGGTCGAACAGATCCAGCGCGGCCGCGGCGTCTTCGCCCAACACGGCGTACACGAGTCCGGAGGGAGCGGAGCCGCCGGGCACGGAATCCGTGTCCCAGGCGGCGCGCAAACGTTCGATTTCGTCGGCGACATCCGCCTCGGTGATGCGTCCGCCATTGGCCAGGGTCGCGAGGCGGGTGATGCTGGAAGTGAGTTCGCGGAAATTGCCCGGCCAGGCCGCGCCCCGCGAGCAGGCAAAGTCGAGATAGCGGCGGCGGGCTTCGACGTTGAAACGTACCCGCACCTTGTGGTCGCGGGCATAACGGTCGAGTTCGTATTCGAGGTTGGGCTCGATGTCTTCCGGGCGTTGCGCCAGCCCCGGCAGAGCGAAAGTCCACAAATCGATGCGGGCGTGGAGATCGGCGCGGAAAAGCCCTGCGCGCACGCGCGCGCGCAGGTCGCGGTGGGTGCCCGCAATGAGTTGGAAATCGCTTTGTACTTCGCTGTCGCTGCCGAAAGGTGGAAAGCGCTTGTCCTCGATGGCTTTCAACAGCATGGCTTGTTCGTCCTGGCCAAGTTCGCCGATCTCGTCGAGAAACAGCACCCCGCCGTTGGCCGAACGCAGCAAGCCGGCGCGTTCCGTTTGTGCGCCGGTAAACGCCCCCTTGACGTGGCCGAAAAGCGCCGACATCGCGGAATCGCCGCGCAAGGTCGCGCAATTGACTTCCACGAAACGCCCACTCAAATGCTGGCGTTCCTTTTTCAATTCGAAAATGCGCCGCGCGAGAAAGGATTTCCCCGCACCCGTTGGGCCGGTGAGCAGCATGGGCGCTCGGGAACGTCCGGCGACGCGCTCGATCTGCTCGATCATGGTATTGAACGTATCGTTCCGGGTGGCAATGCCGGATTTCAGCCGGGTGACGGTATCGGCCTGCTCATGGCGGAAACGCTGGGCAATCTGGTCGTAACGGGAAAGATCGAGATCGATGATGCTGATGGCGCCGGCGCTGCCGTGTGTTTTTTCCTGTTCGCTTTCTCCATTCCCATCTTTTTTTTGGAAACGTGGCGCGGTCTGGAGGATTCGTCCCGGGAAATAATTCGCTTCGGTCAACAGGAACCAACAGATTTGCGCGACGTGGGTGCCGGTGGTGATATGCACGAGATAATTCTCGTTGTCCATATCGAAGGTATAGGCGCGGGCAAAATCATGCAAGCGCATGAAAACTTCTTCAAAATCCCACGGATCGCGCAAGGCCATCTCGATCAGCCGCACGTCTGTCGCGGGCGAGATTTCGGCTATGTCCTCCGCGATGCGCTCGGCCAGATTGTGGTTGCGCGGGTCATGGAACAATTCCAGACGGCCCACGCTCAATCCGGGCTGCTGACACAATCCGACCGTGGGCCGCCATTTTTCCCAGCGCTTCGGGTTGTGCCCCAGTCCGCCCATGGCGTCGAGTTTGGTGCCGAGAAAACCGAAAACAACGTTTTTCTTCATATGCGCTCTCTGCCATTGCCCCCTGTGAATACCGCAGCGAGAAAAACGATTCGCTCGGTATTTGTCATGAAATCATTGATCCAATCCAAGATCGTCAACAAAAAGAGCATGTTCATGGATCTCGCGCAGTAGCACGTTCAGTTGGATGGACGTTATCAGGAATATCCGGTCGAGGATGGCCTCACGTGTCCAAATCGTCGTATTGGCGCCTTTGGCATAGCGTGTCAGCATGGCGACGGTCTGGCATTTTTCTGGAATGAGCGTGCCTGTATTCCGTGTTGCGTAGGTGACGAGCAGGCACGCAAGCAGGAACACCATGAGCAGGAATGGAAATTGAACGCCCTGAACGGCCAGGAAGGCGCTCGATGCGGCCGGAAAGCCGCAGTTGATCAATGCGAGATGGAGCCGGGAATGTTTCAACGCGGGAAATTTGGCGATACCCAAAGCCTTGTTCAGTTTCTTCCACTTTCCGGGAATATCTCTTTCGAGCAATTCGCTCATGGACGAGCGCGGATGAATCGCTTTGCGCGGAATGCCAAAACTATTCATCAACACCGAACGCAGGCGATGAAACCCCACTTGCGACGGGCATGGCGCGTTTTTGTTCATGCGGACGCGGCACAGCACATAGTCGGCCATCCGTCCCGGCGTGGTCATCTCCCATGCGTCTTCGTCCGCGACCGCAATGCCGAATTCTTCTTCGACCGCCATGAGCAATTCAACACCATCCAATCCCATGATCTCATCCTCTTCAATCCGTCCCGCAGGAAAAGCGGGAGCGTCGGGCAATGTACAAGAATGCGCATTGTGAATCAAACGGGTGGATTTGCGCGTGGCAACGGGCGAATATCATCGTATTTGCAAGAGCCTGCTTCTTGCCGGCCTTGCCGGAAAATGGCAGGCACGAAAATCAGGCGCTGCCGAGGATGCGGCCACCGGCACGGGGGCGGGAATGACCGCCAGCGTCATAGAGAGGAGGCTGGTTGGCGGCGGAAAGCAGCGCGGTAAGGGCGGCTTGGTTGTGCTGCATGTGGTCGTTGATGAGCTGGCCATTGAGCGCGTTGCGCTCACGCGCCTGGGCCGCGAGAGCGAGCACTTCGTCCCAGCGCGCAAGCACGCGCGGTAGCTTGGCGTAGAGCGTGCGAATACTTGCGTCGTCGTTCTTCATACCGCCCCGCGCGAGCAACAGGGCGCGGTCATCGTGGAGGCGTTGCAGATTGCGGTATCGCCCGGTTTTTTCCTGGACGAGGGTGAGCAGGGTGTCGGTTTCGCCGCGAATGAGCAGTGCTTCCTCGCGTTCGAGCATTTCGAGAAATTCCTTGATCTGGATGAGTTCAGCCTCGATCAACAGGGCGACGCGCTGGATATCGATGGGGCCGGCTTGAAATGTAGTTTGCATGTGGTTGCGCCAGGAGAAGTGCCACGCGGCATTTTGGTAAAGAATGAAAGCAGAAGCGGCTCAAGCCGCTTCACGCCGGAGCGCCATCGAGCCAGAGGCTGGCGTCTTCGGCGTCGGCGAATACCTGTACTTCGGCGTCGACGAAAAACTGTGAAATCCAGGCGCTCCATGCAATCCACTGGTCATCGGTGAGGATGGCGATGCGGCGAAAATCGTGGGCGTGCTGGCGGGTGTGGCGCAGTTCCTCGAACGCGAGGTCGACGGTGAAGCCCGCCATCTCGCGCAGATCGAACAGCAAATCCAGCGGTGCGGCGAACTTGATCCTGTAGTCGGCCACCTCCTCGAATTCACGGTAATCAGCCAAGGTGAATTCGCCAAAAACAGTGACGGTGATGCGGTTGCCGTCGTGGTCGATGTTGATCATGATGCCCTCCTCGTCGTGTTATCGGTATGTTCCTACTATACCGTGCGACCGTTG
Source organism: Azoarcus sp. (assembly GCA_031282905.1). GTDB lineage: Bacteria > Pseudomonadota > Gammaproteobacteria > Burkholderiales > Rhodocyclaceae > WRNU01. Next base: position 3,896 of record JAITCV010000192.1, read on the forward strand.
CCGTGGCGAGGCACAAATCAGTCAAGATAACGCAGGGGTTGGATTTCCGCAGTGCCCCTGGTGGTTCAAAAATTGAAGCCGAAGGTCATGATCCAGGCGGGATCGTAATAGTTGCTGTCGTTTCTGTTGGTATCGATATAGCGCAGGTCTACGTCGTATTTGCCATCGGCGAAAGACTTCTTGATTCGGGCAAACCAGCGGGTCTTTTCCTTGCGTGTGCTGTTGTCCGGTCTGGTATATGAAATGCCTGCGTGCGCGGTGATGCCGTGGCCGAAAGCATGGGCAATTTCGGTATTGTAGCTGAGACTTTTGTAAGAACTGAGTTCGCCGAAATCGCGGGTGGTCGACAATGAGATGGATGTGGTCGGCAGGAATTTCCACTTAATGCCGAATTCATAATCTCTCGAATCGGTTTCTTCGGTCCTGTCGTGGGAGCCCGGGAAAATATACCAACCCAGTATGGCGAATCCGCTGAGGGTATCGGTGAAATCATGCGTATACCCCGCCATGAGGTCGACTTCTATTCCGTTCGCGCTTGGATGGATGGCGTCGGGGTCATAACTGCTCGTCCATAGTTCTCCCCATAAACCGCTCTTGTGCCAAACGTCGACGATACCCTGTATCACTGGACGTTCGTTCGACATGTGATAACCCGCGGATGTGACATATTGCGTGGCGAAACGAAGATTTCCACTGATGCCCCAATCCGGTGATGCCGCCGTTTGTGCGCTGGATGCGATTGATAACATACATAAAGTGGTACAGACGAGCGTGTTGCGAACAATTTCGAGCATGGCGATTCTCCATGGAGTGACAGAAAAACAAGAGAATGACAGCGAACAGCAAATCATCGCCGCATTGCGAATAAGCGTAGCACAAACCGTGCTCGTGTCGATCCAGGATAGTCACCCGGCGATCTGAGCTACACCGGCACCCCGGAAGGCGTCAGCCCCGTGTCCAAGTGGCGACGTATTGCAGGGTTTCATCGACAAGGTGGCCAGCATCCCCATCTGGAAATCGCATGATGTAGTGTTCTATCCTTGATAGAACTTTCGATCTCTGACAACAACGGTAGGGGTGACGCATGCATCGCCGTTGCTGTGTTTCCAGCCATGTTCATGGTTGAATTTATAAGGCCCAATTGGCGTGAAACACCACAGTAGAAAGTAGTAAAGCTTTTGGAGCGGGCTTGTTGGAAAAGGTACAGGAATGGCAAACAATTCAGATGCACAATACTTTCACGGAAATACTCGGTCATCGCATGTTCATGATCTCGATGGAAAAAGAAAACCTATTCAATGCCGCCAGCTTGCCGGGGCGCGGAAAGCGTCAGCCGCGCATCCAGTGCCGCCAGCCGTTCGGGGGTGCCGATATCCTCCCATTCGCCACGATGATGTTCTCCGCTGACTTGTCGTTGCGTCATCGCCGTGCGCAATAGCGGCGCGAGGCGGGCATGTTCGCCCGCGGCAATGTCGGCAAAAAGCGCGGGATGATAAGCGCCAATGCCGGCGAAAGTCAGCCGGGGCTCGCCAGCACTCATTACGCGTCCGGCGGCGAGGGCGAAATCGCCGTCCGGGTGATGAGCCGGGTTATCGACCAAGAGCAGGTGGGCGAGATCGCCCTTGTCCGCGGACAGCCCTTGGGCTTTGTCCGCGAGCGCGGAGAAATCGGCGTCACAAAACACGTCGCCATTGACGGCGAGGAAAGGCGTTTCTCCCAGGAAAGGCAACGCCAGACGAATACCGCCGGCGGTTTCCCGCGCGCTCGTGCCTTCGGGCGACCAGTGGATGGAAACGCCCAGTGCATGACCATCGCCCAGCGCGCTTTCCAGCATGTGGCCGAGATGAGCGTGATTGATCACCAATTCGGTGATGCCGGCGGCGGCCAGGCGCTCGATATGCCAGACGATCAAAGGCTTGCCTGCGGCCATGAGGAGTGGTTTGGGGCAGTGGTCGGTGAG
>JAITCV010000029.1 GCA_031282905.1 Azoarcus sp.
AAAAAATCGGCGGTGCCGTTATAGTAAGTTTCATCGAAAAAGACCCCCGGCTCCCGGGCGGAGGAACCGATGAGAACACGAATGCCCGGGTCGACCGACTTGATGCCGTCGCTGAATGCTTTCAAGGCGCTGGCGTATTGGAATGGGTAGCCCTCGTAGAAAGAGGTGGTGCTCTGTTCGTTCCAGAATTCGATACTGCGCACCGTCTGGCCTAACCTTTGTGCATATTCCTGCCCGAATTTGTAGGCCGCGTCGTTGCCCGCGCGGCCAATCGGCGCTTTGCTCAGGGCCTCGGCGGCATGCGGCCAGCCGATCAGTGGCGTTGTTCCCCCGTGCGCACATGCCGGGGAATCGTGAAAAACTTGTACCGAATCCATCCCGGCGTCCTTGACGACCTGGGCGGTATGATCGTAATAGCGGGGACTGCTCTGCGCCCCGGTCCGCCCGACATCTATCGTGATATTTTCATATGCGTTTGTGTTTCCCCACTCGCCCCGCCAATTCACGTCCGTGCACTCAGGCTGTACACCGTTCCAACTCATGCGATCACGCACGGTTCCGATGCCTGCCTGGCGTATCAAGCCCGCCGAACGTTCCACCATATAGGGCATGCCGCCATACCAACTCAATTCGGCGTCGATGCCGAAATGCGGCTCCTTGGGCGGTTCACCGTCGGGCAATATGGCCACCGTGCTTTTCCAGGCATCGCCCTCGGCAAAACCTTGTCCTGGGATGAAACGCACGCGCGCCTGGTAATGGCCGACGGGCAAGTTAACGAAGTCGAATGTGACCGCAGATTGAGACGCCACTTCCTGGGCATATAACCTTCCATCCATATCGAGCAATTCCATCCGGAACTTGCCCACCGCCGTCCCCGGTACACTGAAAAAACGCCACTGCGGGCGTCCCGTGGTTCTAACGAACAAGGGCAAACCCTCCGCCGGCAGAGATGGATCCGCAGCTTCCACCAGCGCCACGCCCGGCGACACCGTGAGATCGGCAACGCGCCATTCTCCCATGGCATTGTCCTGAAAGCTTGCGGCCCGCGCCCAGATATGAACCTTTGTGGCATTGGGCGGCACAACGACGGTTTGGTCGAACGCCAGCCCGGTGATGCCACCGAACCAAGGGCCGCCATATATTTTATCTTCCGCTTCCTCTGATCGGCCGATTCGCTCCCCTTGTTGATTTATCTGTATGCCTTGCTGATTGAAAAAACGCACGACGATGGTGCCGCGCGCGCCCACCAGATTTTCCGAATGCAAGGTAGCAGACAGGTGAATCGCTTTTTCGCTCGCAAGCGTGCAATCGCGCACAGCCGGTGGCTCATTGGAGTTCGCTTGCGCGACCAGATCGGTTGTGCTATCGCATGACAGGGCCGCAGCGGGAGACGGGAGCAGCGCGGCGACCACTGCGGACGTCACGGGGAAAATCCATGTTTGTATGATTTTTTTCATGTGTGAACTCCGGTAATTTGCCAAGGAACCTTCGTGCCCGGAGCCGCATGTGTCCCGGGCACGAAGGCATCATACTGGATATCCGAAAAGGAGAGGCATGATGTTCGAGCGTTGCCAACGGTCGATGATTGCGAGCTTCAATGCCGAGAAACGGCAATGGTAGCGGCGACGATCTTCGGGTATTCGACACGGCCATCGGCAAGCTGGGGGCACTCGTGTGCTATGAACATGTCAATCCCTTGTTCCGCTATGCCGTACAGGCGCAAGGCGAGGAAATCCACGTCGCCAACTGGCCGGGCGGATTGCCGTGGACGGACCCCATCAGCGATGCGGCCACGCGCCAATACGCCTTCGAAGCGCAGTGTTTCGTACTCTCCGTGACCAGTTGTCTGACGCAGGAATTCATCGACGCGCTGGGAGAAAACGCGCAACGCATCCTGAAGCCCGGCGGCGGTGCTTCCAGTATCATTGCGCCGGGCGGCAAGGTGCTGGCCCGCGCGGGCGAGGGAGAAACCATGCTCTACGCCCAGCTCGATCCTCGCGCCATCCTGGAATGGAAGCAGATCGTGGATTCCATGGGCCATTACGCGCGTCCGGACATCGTGCGCCTGCACCTGACCCCCGGACGGCCCGTGCCGCTCGTCGTGGAAGAGCCGTGCTGACATTCGCCCCCCACAGAGCAACGATCCGGCACATCGGAGATGACGTGATCTTTACCCGCGGTTTTGTCGTTCTCGCCCTGGTCAATCTCATGGTGATGACCGCCTATTATCTGCTTTTCATCGTGAGCGCCCCCTATGCGAGTGAGATGTTCCGGGCCACACCCAGCGAGGCGGGACTTGCCGCCGGCTTGATCCTGGTCGGCTGTCTGGCGGGGCGTTTCGTGATCGGCGGGCTGCTGCACACCCTGGGTTACAAGCGGGTTTTGTTTTCCGGGCTGGTACTCTATACGGCCAGTCTCCTGCTTTATCCCATGGCAGGAAATCTCGCCATGTTCATGGTCGTGCGCTTCCTGAGCGGATTGGGCGTCGGTTGCATCGGCACCGTCACCGCCACCCTGATTGCCTGCATGGTGCCCGCGCATCTCTCCGGACAAGGCATCGGCTATTTCAGCATGAGCAGCATCGTTGCGCTGGCGCTGGGGCCATTCTTTGGCATCCTGCTCATGCAACACTTGCCGTTCGAGTGGATTTTCCTGTTCTGCGCCCTGTTTGGCCTCATCAGTCTTGGTATTGCCGCAATGCTCGACCATCCCGCCATCGCGGAAAATCCGGCGCGGCATTCCTTCCGGATCGATGATTTCGTCGAATTTTCCGTCATGCCGATATGCGGCATCGTGGCATTGATCTCGATAGGGTATGGCTGCCTGCAAGCCTTCTTGTCTTTTCATGCCCAAGCACTTGGCCTTGCGCATGAGGCCAGCCTGTTTTTCCTGGTCTATGCGATTACCGCATTCGTCCTGCGCCCCTTTGCCGGGAAAATCTTCGACCGCCGGGGGCCAAACTGGGTGATCTATCCAGCCCTGGCGGTGACCACGCTGGGGTTCCTGGCGCTGGGATTGACCCACTCTCCCTGGTTGCTGCTTTTCTCCGGTGTTTTGTTGGGCATTGGCATCGGGAATTTCCACAGCACCGCGCAGGCTACCGTGATCAAGAACGTCTCCAAGGCCAGGATCGGGCAGGCGACCTCGACCTTCTTCATTTTCCTCGATCTGGGTATCGGCATTGGCCCTTATCTGCTGGGGCATGCCGTATCCCGCGCGGGCTATCCGGGTCTCTTCTTCATGCTCGCCTTGCTGAGTTTTCTTTGCCTGCCGCTATACCATATCGCGCATGACCGAAAACCCGTGCCCGACGCAAGACGCAATCCAGACTGATATTTCCGGATTTCCAGAGGAAAATCGACCAGGAAACAGATTGAGATTTGAATCCGGCAGCTCTGGGCCACCTTCTTCCCCAAAGAGAAACAAGCGTAACGTCCCTTTGTTTTCCCTTGTTCATTTTGGGAAAAGAAAACAGTCGAATAGTCGGCGGTTTCGCCTCGCACACAAATAACCGGCGGCTTCGCCCCGTATAAAGATAACCGGCGGCTTCGCCGCCGCATACGTGTATGTCACTTCTCGCCGTCATCGGTCCTGCGGCGCGGCAAGACCACGGTGGCGACCAGTCCGCCTTCTGGATGGTTGGCGAGACTCACGTCGCCGTGCTGCACGTGGAGCAGATTGCGGGCGATTGCCAAGCCCAGGCCGGTGCCGCCCGTTGCGCGGTTGCGCGAGCTTTCCGTGCGATAGAACGGCGCGAATACACGCTCCATTTCTTCCTGGGGCAGGCCGGGGCCGTGATCGCGGAGGGTAATCAGGAAGGCATCGGCGCTTTCTTCCAGGCGCAGGTCGACGGTTTGGCCGAATTTCACGCCGTTTTCGATCAAGTTCCATAGCGCCCGCTTGAGCGCGCCCGGCTGACCGATGAAGGGGGCCGAGGCGCCGCCCGTCATGCCCACCGTCCAGCCCAGGTCGCTGGCTTCGCCGGCGAGCGCGGCAAGCAGGGCGTACAGGTCGATGGGCGCCAGTGCGTGGTTTTCCATGCTGTGCGCGTAGTCCAAGCCCTCGCGGATCAGGTTTTGCATGGCGCCGAGGTCGGATTCGAATTGGCGCTTGAGCGTTTCATCGTCGATCATTTCGGCGCGCAGGCGCAAACGGGTGATCGGGGTTTGCAGATCATGGGAAATCGAGGCGAGGATGCGGGTACGTTCGCGGATGTGGGTATTCAGACGTTCTTGCATCTGGTTGAAGGCGGCAGCGGCCTGGACGACTTCGGTGGGGCCGGAGAGCGTGAGCGGCGGGGCTTCCGGATTCTCGCCCAAGGCATGGGCCGCGGCGGCAAGATGGGAGAGCGGGCGGGTGGCAATGCGCACGCATAACCAGGTGATCAGGAATATCCCGGCGAAAAGGGCGAGCACCGCAATCAGGAATGGCCGGTGATAAGACCCCTGGAAGATGGGCGGAGGCGCCCAAGCAGGCAGGCGAGCGCTGAGCGGGCTGCCGTCGGCCAGTTTGACCACGAGCAGCAAGGGCCAATAGGCGGCGCGATCGTCGGCAGGGTGAAAATAGAGGGCGAACTGGCGCTCGGGCATGATTTCGCGCAACGCGGTCAGCAAGGGATGCTCGGACAGCGGCTGGAGATGATCGGGCAATGCGCGTAAGGAAAGCCTCATCCGGCGGTGGCCGCGGTCGTCGAGCAGGCGGCGGCGTTCGCCGGGCGGAATCTGGTCGAGCAATTCGGCGTTCGAAGCGATTTCCTGGGCGATGCCTTCGAACAGGACTTTCTGGCCAACGCGGTTGCGTTCGCTCATGAACAGGGCGAGGCTCGCGATCAAGATCAGGAAGATGCCGATCAGCCAGATCAACATCAGGCGGGAAAACAGGCTATGCATATATCAGGACACAGAGGACAGGAGGAACAGTCAGTATGCGGGCGCGGAGCCCCAGTGGAAAAATTTTCTGCCTTCTGTCCTGGTAGGAAAGCAAGGCGGAAATGGGCCCGCCGCAATCGCTTGTGTCCAGGGCATGGTGGGACCCTATGAAATTCAAACCAACAATATTCTATACGGCGTGATGATGATGACGCTTTTCTCCATATGGCTGATATTACATTACCATTATCATTATAATGCGTTTGGTTTATTAAAAATGACAATAATGGGATAATCTTCTTGATATCCCACTTGATAAAATCGCAGGCATATATGCAAATCCGCCAATGCCCTTGACGTTTTGCGGTTCATCCCCGCTCGCGCAGGGAACACCCAACACCCGGTAATTGCGGCATTGGGGCGGGCGGTTCATCCCCGCTCGCGCAGGGAACACGGCGCAGCGGAGACCAAATCGATGAAGAAACTCGGTTCATCCCCGCTCGCGCAGGGAACACGCAATCTGCGCGGCGGACAATTGCGCGGCTTCCGGTTCATCCCCGCTCGCGCAGGGAACACCAGGGCTGTGACGCGGCGAGGGGTATCAGGCGCGGTTCATCCCCGCTCGCGCAGGGAACACGTGAAACGCGACGATATCGAGGATGAAACCAACGGTTCATCCCCGCTCGCGCAGGGAACACTCGTTGGTGCATACTCACCCATCCACCCAATCCGGTTCATCCCCGCTCGCGCAGGGAACACGACGACGGCCATGCCCGTGATCGGACAACTGACGGTTCATCCCCGCTCGCGCAGGGAACACCGCCCTCTCGGTGAGTGGGTGGCGCGTGAACGCGGTTCATCCCCGCTCGCGCAGGGAACACCGACCCAGACCCCGCCCGCCGGGCTGGTGTCACGGTTCATCCCCGCTCGCGCAGGGAACACTTGAGCCATCATTTGTCTGTTTGATCCGACACGGTTCATCCCCGCTCGCGCAGGGAACACCCGTGAGCAACCAGACTAGATGCTCAGGGAAAACGGTTCATCCCCGCTCGCGCAGGGAACACCGGGCGGTGAATTGCGCCAGTTCGACCTGGAGCGGTTCATCCCCGCTCGCGCAGGGAACACGCTGATGTGACGAGTATTGTTCCCGATTGGCACGGTTCATCCCCGCTCGCGCAGGGAACACACCGCACCTGAAGCGGATTTGCCGCACCATCCCGGTTCATCCCCGCTCGCGCAGGGAACACCCCCCTGCCGGGCATTACGAGACCAGATCGGCCGGTTCATCCCCGCTCGCGCAGGGAACACAGCGGGTAACACAACGATTGCGCGTCTGCCGCCGGTTCATCCCCGCTCGCGCAGGGAACACTCGGGCGCGACCGAGGCCAGTTTACCCAAACCCGGTTCATCCCCGCTCGCGCAGGGAACACTGTTCTCAGGCTTTTGCTCTGATTAACGGCGACGGTTCATCCCCGCTCGCGCAGGGAACACCGACGCAAGAAGCGATTGACAAATTCAATAAACGGTTCATCCCCGCTCGCGCAGGGAACACCAGAGCGGGAGATGGTGCAAATAGAGCTTAAGCGGTTCATCCCCGCTCGCGCAGGGAACACTTGCCCTGCGCTACCACGGCGGCAAGTTTCGCCGGTTCATCCCCGCTCGCGCAGGGAACACCTGAAGGTCGGCACTCCGGTTTATGAATCATTCGGTTCATCCCCGCTCGCGCAGGGAACACTGACCATGGCTATGAACTGACCGTAGGCGACGCGGTTCATCCCCGCTCGCGCAGGGAACACACCGTCCAGCCTGAATCGTTCCATTAAGCCCGCGGTTCATCCCCGCTCGCGCAGGGAACACTCATGACGGAAGAAAGCAGGAAACACCAGGAGCGGTTCATCCCCGCTCGCGCAGGGAACACGAATTCTCGCCCGACGATTGTTTCCATGTCATCGGTTCATCCCCGCTCGCGCAGGGAACACGGCCTCGTCCTCATCGCCGACACCGCACATCTCGGTTCATCCCCGCTCGCGCAGGGAACACCGATACGAGCGAGTAAAACGGGTTACTCGTGGCGGTTCATCCCCGCTCGCGCAGGGAACACGATTTCGGGGCGTTCGAGAGTGAAATTGACGCCGGTTCATCCCCGCTCGCGCAGGGAACACTTTTCACTACTGGACGTGATCTCGCCCGGTGCCGGTTCATCCCCGCTCGCGCAGGGAACACCACCGTCCAGCCTGAATCGTTCCATTAGCCCGCGGTTCATCCCCGCTCGCGCAGGGAACACCCATGCACAAGCATGCGAACCGAATCCCACAACGGTTCATCCCCGCTCGCGCAGGGAACACTACACACGGACCTACAACAAAGGCTGCCGACGCGGTTCATCCCCGCTCGCGCAGGGAACACGTGGCGGTCACCAAGCGGTTCAGCATCTCAGACGGTTCATCCCCGCTCGCGCAGGGAACACGCTGCTTCCAGTTTCTGGATATCGCGGCACTCCGGTTCATCCCCGCTCGCGCAGGGAACACTTTTCTCCCAGCTTGTGAAGAAGAACTTCACTCGGTTCATCCCCGCTCGCGCAGGGAACACGTGATATCGATCTTTACCGTGATCCGCCCGGCCGGTTCATCCCCGCTCGCGCAGGGAACACGTTGATTCTTTGCGTCCACGTGTCTGCCAGTTCGGTTCATCCCCGCTCGCGCAGGGAACACCAGCGGTAGGTAGCAGTAAAACCTACCGCGCTCGGTTCATCCCCGCTCGCGCAGGGAACACTGCAAATACCCCGAAGTCTTCGGGGCGTTGTTCTGTTCATCCCCGCTCGCGCAGGGAACACACGACCGTGCTGTAGGACGCCGCTGTAGCTACCGGTTCATCCCCGCTCGCGCAGGGAACACTAATTCCCCCCTTCTAGATCATTGTTTAACAACGGTTCATCCCCGCTCGCGCAGGGAACACCGATCATCATCATCGTGGGGGAAGACTGCTGTCGGTTCATCCCCGCTCGCGCAGGGAACACGGAGAGCGGTGTCAAGTCCCTCGCGGGGTATTCGGTTCATCCCCGCTCGCGCAGGGAACACTTCCAGGACGATATCTCTAGGATGATGGACGGCGGTTCATCCCCGCTCGCGCAGGGAACACTTCGGCGGGGGTAACCGCTTCGATTGTCAGTTCGGTTCATCCCCGCTCGCGCAGGGAACACTTTCAAACGCTCTGGGATTTTGCTCTAGAGAGCGGTTCATCCCCGCTCGCGCAGGGAACACAGCGGCTACGTCCCCGCGCACACCTTTTTGCACGGTTCATCCCCGCTCGCGCAGGGAACACATCTTGTGCGGGAATGCAATACCCCCGCCCTTCGGTTCATCCCCGCTCGCGCAGGGAACACCTTCACCCGTGCAGAAACACGAACATCAGCGTCGGTTCATCCCCGCTCGCGCAGGGAACACACTTCCTCCATCTCCATGAAAAATCACGGAAATTTTGAGGGTCTCGATTCTACCAAATCAAACGCATGACAAACAACTCGAATTGTCAAAGATCGGGAGCCTTGGTTTTTGGATAACAACTCCCCCATGGCGTGTTCACACTATCCATGAAAATTTTATGCTCCAGCTATGATAACCACTGGAGCCCGAAGATGGAAATTGCTCAAGCAGCACGATGCGAATGGGGGGATAGCGCTCATCAAGCCTTGCCAATCAAGGAAAATTCGTCTGGCGGGAAGGAACTTCAGTTTAAATAGCCAAACTGCTGCAATTCCTTGTTCAGGGTCATGCGGTCTACGCTCATTGCTGGACGGTAACTGCGCAGCAGATAGCGCTGGGACGGTGGTGTCGGTGAATGCCATGTCAAACTCCTTGGTTGTTGAGTCATGGCCTGGATTGTTGTATCGTCCATCTCGTTCCGCCAGCAACAAACCGGAATCCGCGCTACCCGTAAAGATGGCCTCAAAAATGGACTCGAAATTCGTGGCAGCAGGTGGATTGCAGTAGTTTCAAAAGATGCCAAGAAGTTGAAAATATGTACTTTCAACAGTTTGTGGACATCGATGGAAACTACTGGAACACAGTCGTCTGGTCTGAGCGAGGCGCAAAGTACCATGGCTTTTCCACACCGTGGCTTTTCCCACCAAGAACCGTCGATACGCGCTCCCAGGAATCGCCCGCCTCGTCATTGCCACGGGCCGTACATTGTCTTGTTGGTGAAGTGCTCTAGAATGCCGTCCCTCTCTCGCCAGCGCCCGCCGTGACCTTCTTACTCGCAAATTCATTCTCGCTTCCCGGTCCCGTTGCCGGGGATGCCGCTGCCAACAGCGTGGCGGCGGCGGCTCCCGCAGCCATTTCCACCCCCCTCCCCGATCTGACGACGAGTCTGGGCCAGACTCTTGGCGGCCTGCTGGTGGTCATCGCCGCGCTCTTCGCCTGCCTGTGGATCATCAAGCGCCTCTCTTCCCCGAGGCGGGGCGCGGGTCTGATGCGTGTGCTCGGCGCCACCGCCCTCGGGCCGCGCGAACGCATCGTAATGGTCGAAGCGGGCAATAAAGTGCTGATGCTCGGCGTCACCGCGAACAACATCTCCGCGCTGCACGTCTTCACCCATGACGAACTGGTACTCCCCTCACCGGACCGCGCGAGCGCAACGAACGACGCGACGGTTGCCAGCTTTGCCAGCCGCCTGCGCCAGGCACTGAAAGGGACGCCATGATGCGAGCCAAAACGCTGCTCGTCACGCTGGTCGGCCTGCTGTTTGCGCTGGCCCCGCTCGCCGCCGCCGCGCAAAGCCAGCCAAGTCCGATGCTGCCCGGCTTGCCCGGCCTGCCCGCGTTCACCAGCACCCCCGCGCCCGGCGGCGGCACGACCTACAGCCTGTCGGTTCAAACCCTGCTGCTGCTCACCCTGCTCAGTTTCATCCCGGCGATGGTGCTGATGATGACGAGCTTCACCCGCATCATCATCGTCTTCGCGCTGATGCGCCAAGCCATGGGCACCCAAACCTCCCCGCCCAATCAGGTGCTGCTCGGGCTGGCGCTCTTTCTCACCTTTTTCATCATGTCTCCGGTCGCCGAACAGGTTTACACCGACGGCTACCTGCCGATGTCCGAAGGCCAGATCGGCCTCGACCAGGCGCTGGAACGCGCCTCGGTGCCGGTCAAGACGTTCATGCTGCGCCAGATCCGCGAATCGGATCTCAGCCTGTTTACCCAGATCGGCAAGATTCCCCCGGTGGAAAAAGCCGACGACCTGCCGATGAAGGTCATCGTGCCCGCCTATGTCACTTCGGAAATCAAAACCGCTTTCCAGATCGGTTTCATCGTCTTCATCCCCTTCATCATCATCGACATGGTGGTCGCCTCGGTACTGATGTCGATGGGGATGATGATGATGTCGCCGGTCATCGTTTCGCTGCCGTTCAAGCTCATGCTCTTCGTCATGGTCGATGGCTGGGGCATGATCATCGGTTCGCTGGTGCAAAGTTTCGTCCCTGTCTAGCAAGGAGACCTGCCATGACCCCCACCGCCATCGTCGACCTGGGCCGCCAGGCCATCGAAGTCACCCTGATGGTATCCGCCCCGCTCTTTCTCGCCGCGCTGATCACCGGTCTGACCGTGAGTATTTTCCAGGCTGCCACCCAGATCAACGAGATGACCCTCACTTTCGTGCCCAAGCTGGTCGCCATCTTCATCACCCTGGTGCTGGCCGGGCCCTGGATGATCACCATCCTGACCGACTTCATGCGTCGCCTGTTCAGCTCCATCCCGAGCATGATCGGCTAGGGGGAACAGATATCGGGGAACAGAAAAATATCCGGCGCTACACGTCGCCGGGAGCGCGGGCATCTTGCCCGCCGCAAGCAAAACGCCCACGCCGCTTCGCGCCTTGCAATGACGAATGCGAAGCATGACGCCCATCTGTTCGGTGCCTTAGCTCAGCGAAGTCCCCCTCCACCGCCCGCAACCACCATGCTCAGCATCACTTCGGCCCAACTCGACGCCTGGATCGCCGCGCTGATGTTCCCGCTCGTGCGCATACTCGGGCTGCTCGCCGCCGCCCCGGTTTTCGCCAACCGCGCCTTGCCCGTGAGGGTACGCATGGCCTTCGGCGTGGCCCTCGCGTTGCTCATCGTCCCCATGCTGCCGCCCATGCCGCCGATTCCGCCGGGCTCGGGCGTCGCGCTCGTGGTGATGGGCGAACAGATGTTCATCGGCATCGCCATCGGTCTCGCCACCCGTCTCATCTTCGCCGCCATCGACCTTGCCGGTTCGGTCATCGGCATGCAGATGGGGCTCTCCTTCGCGCTCTTCTTCGACCCCAACTCCGGCGGACAAAGCGCGGTGCTGGCCGATTTTCTCAGCATGGTAGCGACGCTGCTCTTCCTGGCCATCGACGGCCACCTCGTCATGCTCGACCTGCTGGTGCGAAGCTTCGAATGGCTGCCGGTCGGCGCCAGCCTGCACGCCGAAGGTTGGAGCCACCTCGCCCGCACCGGCACCGCCATCTTTTCCGTCGCCCTGATGATCTCGTTGCCGTTGCTCGCCGTGCTGCTGGTCACCAACACCGCCATGGGCGTCCTCACCCGCGCCGCGCCGCAACTCAACCTGTTCGCCATCGGCTTCCCGATCACCATGAGCATGGGCTTTTTCTCCATTGCTCTCATCATGACCAACTTCGGCCCGGTGGTCACCAACATCTTCGAACATTTCTTCGAGCGCATCCCATTCATGCTCGAAGCCCTCGCGCCGATCGCGGCCACCCCGTAACACGAACAACATACGCATATTTCATCAAAGGCGAGCGCTCACCGCGATGACGATCAAGAAACAGGAACATATGGATTGCTTGGCTTTCTGCGGCCTGGAATTGGGCGCGGGCAACAGGCAAGCCTTGGAACTGGCCTATCTGATCGGGCAACGTCCTGGCGATTTGCGCAACATTAAATCAAAGATGCGGATACCCTAAACGGATACATTGCAATCACGCAGGACAAGACTGAAGCAAAACTAAATCAATTGTGCCAAGCGCGGAAGTCAGTCGCTGAAGTCAGTCGCGGAAATTGCCGAATTGCAATGGGAAGTCGGTGATGTGTTTCTTCACCAGCGCGATCGCTTCTTGCAGGATGTCGCGCTTGGCACCCGAGACGCGCACGATTTCGCCCTGGATGGCGGCCTGTACCTTGAGTTTGCTGTCTTTCAGCAGGCGGACGATTTTTTTCGATAAGTCCTGCTCGATGCCAACCCGAACCTTGATTTCCTGCTTGACCTTGTTGCCGGAGACTTTTTGCACTTCGCCATAGTCGAGGCAACGCACGTCGACTTTCTTGGCGGTCATTTCGGGTAACAAGATGTCTTTCATCTGATTGAGTTGGAAATCATTGTCGCCATGCAGGATGAGCAGTTTGTCGTTTTGCTCGACATGGGCGTCCGTGCCCTTGAAATCATAGCGATTGCCGATCTTGCGATTGGCGGTGTCGACCGCGTTCCTGAGCGCGACGAGGTCGACTTCGGAGAGAATGTCGAATGAGGGCATGATCAACCGTAATGGCAAATGTAATGATAGGGCGATTCCAGCACTTCGATGTCGAAGCTGGAATTGGCCGGGATATGGAAGGTTTCTCCCGCGCTGTATGTTTTCCATTCGCTCTCGCCCTTGAGGCGAATGCGGCAATTGCCTGCGACGCCTTCCATTGCTTCCGGCGCGCCGGTGTTGAAGACGAGCGTGGACGGCAGGATGACGCCGACCGATTTGCTGCTGCCGTCGCCAAGCCGCAGGGTGTGGCTGACGCATTTGCCGTCGAAATAGACGTTGGCCTGGGTGACAACGGCGACGCCGTCGAGGGTGGCGGTGATGCTCATTACGAGTCCTTATTTTTCCATGAAGTACAACATGATTTCCTTGGCAACGAAGCCAACGAAGCCAAGGCCGAGGGCGAGGAACATCCACATCGCACCGTATTTGCCGGCTTTCGATTCCTTGACGTGGCTGTAGATGATGAAAATCATGTAGAGGATCAGCGCCGGAATGCAGAACTTGAGCCCAAATGTGGACAGTTGGTCCACCGTGAGACCGAACAGCACAACGTCATCCATCGCGATCCTCGTATCTTCTCGTTCAACGGCCCTGTTGTTCCTGGCGGCGCTTTTACTGCCCGCGCCGGACGCGGGCGTTGGCGGCGATGCGCATGCGCAGGGCGTTGAGGCGGATGAAGCCTTCGGCATCCGCTTGGTTGTATGCGCCGCGATCGTCCTCGAAGGTGGCGATGGTCGAATCGAACAGGGAATCGGTGCTGGAATCGCGCGCGACGACGATGACGTTGCCCTTGTAGAGCTTGATCCGTACCCAGCCGTTGACGGTTTGCTGGGTATGGTCGATGAGGGCTTGCAGGGCACGCCGTTCCGGTCCCCACCAGTAACCGTTGTAGATCAGGCTGGCATAGCGCGCGAGCAGTTCGTCCTTGAGGTGGGCGACTTCGCGGTCGAGGGTGATGGATTCGATGGCGCGGTGCGCGCGCAGCAGGATCGTGCCGCCCGGTGTTTCATAGCAGCCGCGGCTCTTCATGCCGACGTAGCGGTTTTCCACCAGGTCGAGCCGTCCGATGCCATGCTTGCCGCCGAGTTCGTTGAGGCGGGCGAGCAATTCGTGGGCCTTGAGCTTCTTGCTGTCGATGGCGACGAGGTCGCCCTGAGCGAACTCGAGGTCGAGATATTCGGCTTCATCGGGCGCTTTTTCCGGTGATACCGTCCACCGCCACATCGATTCTTCGGCTTCGGCGGCGGGGTTTTCGAGGTGGCGGCCCTCAAAAGAGATATGCAGCAGGTTGGCGTCCATCGAATAGGGCGAGCCGCCTTCGCGGTGCTTGCGCTCGATGGGAATGCCGTGTTTTTCGGCGTAGGCCAGCAGCTTTTCACGCGAGAGCAGATCCCATTCGCGCCACGGGGCGATGACCTTGACGCCCGGCATCAGGGCGTAATAGCCCAGTTCGAAACGCACTTGGTCGTTACCCTTGCCGGTGGCGCCGTGCGAGACGGCGTCCGCGCGGGTGGCGCGGGCGATTTCGATCTGGCGCTTGGCGATGAGCGGGCGGGCGATGGAGGTGCCGAGCAGGTATTCGCCTTCGTAGATGGCATTGCAGCGGAACATCGGGAAGACGAAATCGCGCACGAATTCTTCGCGCAGATCGTCGATGAAGATGTTCTCGGGTTTGATGCCGAATTGCAGCGCCTTCTGCCGCGCCGGTTCCAGTTCTTCGCCCTGGCCGAGATCGGCGGTGAAGGTGACGACCTCGCATTGGTAGGTGTCCTGCAACCATTTGAGGATCACCGAAGTGTCCAACCCGCCCGAATAGGCGAGTACGACTTTTTTGACATCGCTCATTTCTGAATTCCTGACTTTGTATCAAACAGCATCCGCCGTGCGGATATAGCCGGTATTCTCGTCTACACGGCCAACGACGAGATATTCGATCAACGCTTTCTGCGCGTGCAGCCGGTTCTCGGCCTCGTCCCACACCACCGACTGCGGGCCATCGAGCACGCCGGAGGTGACTTCCTCGCCGCGGTGTGCGGGCAGGCAGTGCATATATACCGCGTCGGGCGCGGCCACGGCCATCATTTCTTCATTGACGCACCAGTTGGCAAAGGCTTTCATGCGCGCTTCGTTTTCGGCCTCGAAACCCATCGACGTCCACACGTCGGAAGTGACGAGATGCGCGCCCCGGCAGGCTTCCCTGGGGTCGGCGAACAGTTTGTAGTGGCTGTCGCTGGTGACGCCGACTTTTTCCGGCTGGACGCCGTAGCCCGGCGGGGTCGATACATGCACGCGGAAATCCAACACTTCGGCGGCCTGGAGCCAGGTGTTGCACATGTTGTTGCCATCGCCCACCCAGGCCACGGTCTTGCCCTCGATCGGGCCGCGATGTTCGATGAAGGTGAAGATGTCGGCGAGCGCCTGGCAGGGGTGGAATTCATCGGTGAGTCCATTGATCAATGGCACCCGCGAGTGCATGGCGAAACGCTCGACGATGCTTTGCTCGAAGGTGCGGATCATCACCACGTCGCTCATCCGCGAGATCACCTCGGCGGAATCTTCCACCGGCTCGCCGCGCCCGAGTTGGGAATCACGGGTATTGAGGTAGATCGCCGAACCGCCGAGCTGCTGCATGCCGGCTTCGAACGACAGCCGCGTGCGCGTGCTCGCCTTCTCGAAAATCATCACCAGGGTGCGATCGAACAGCGGGTGATAAGGTTCATAACGCTTGAATTTATCCTTGATCCAGCGCGCGCGCCGAAAAAGATAAGCGTATTCCTCGGCGGTGAAATCCTTGAATTGCAGGTAATGTCTGGGCGGAGTCATGGGCAGGCCGTCACTGCGACAGAAAATCGCGAATCAGCGGCGCCAGGCCATCGACCAGCGCCTGGGCATCGCTATCACTGAAAATGAGCGCGGGCAACAGGCGTACCACGTTCCCGGCCGTCACGTTGATGAGAAATCCGGCATCGAGCGCTTGTTCCACCAGTTCCGCGCACGGACGATCAAGCTCGATGCCGATCATCAACCCTTGTCCGCGGATGGCAACCACGCCCGGCACTTTTGCGAGCGCGACGGCAAAGCCGTTGCGGATGGCGTTGCCGACGCACGCCGCGTTGTCCAGCAGTCCTGTCTCGTCGATGACATCCAGCGTGGCGAGCGCGGCGGCGCAGGCCAGCGGATTGCCGCCGAAAGTGGAACCGTGGTTGCCCGGTTGGAAAAGTCCGCGCGCCAGCCCCGCGGCCAGGCAGGCCCCGATCGGCACGCCCGAACCCAGGCCCTTGGCCACGGTCATGATATCGGGACGCGCGCCGCAATGCTGCCAGCCGAACCATTTGCCGGTGCGTCCGGTGCCGCACTGCACTTCATCGCAGATCAGCAACCAGCCGCGCTCGTCACACAGGGCGCGCAACGCGCACAGATATTCCGCGTCGGCGACATGAACGCCCCCCTCGCCCTGCAGGACTTCCAGCATCACCGCCACCACGTCGCGGCTGTGCGCGGCAACCTGTTGCACCGCGCCAATGTCGCGGTAGGGCACCCGCAGGAAACCAGGCACCAGCGGTTCGAACCCTGCCTGCGCCTTGCGGTTGGCGGTTGCCGAGAGCGTAGCCAGCGAACGCCCGTGAAAGGCATGCTCCATGACGACGATCGTCGGCAGGTCGACACCTTTTTTCTTGTGTCCGTAAAAACGCGCGAGCTTGATTGCCGCCTCGTTGGCTTCCAGTCCGGAATTGCAGAAAAACACTTCGTCCATGGCGGAAATTTCCGCCAGCCGGTCGGCGAGCCTTTCCTGCAAGGGAATGCGGTAGAGATTGGAGGTATGCAATACCTTGCCGGCTTGCCGGGATATCGCCTGCACCACCTTCGGGTGGTTGTGGCCGAGGGTCGATACGGCGATGCCGGCGAGCGCATCGAGATAGCGTTTACCCGTCTCGTCGAAAAGCCAGACGCCATCGCCGTGGGTAAACGCCACCGGCTGGCGGGCGTAGGTGTTCATGACATGGGACATGTGAAAACCTTTGAACGATGGAGCCAAAAACGCTCACGGCGGCAAGCGCCGCCGTGATGAATGAACGGAGGATTGTACTCGAATTCCAACCCATGTACAGGACTGCCCGCCAAAGGGGATACTTCGCCAGCCGGGACAGCGCGGTCAAACTCTGCTAGAATGCGTCCCGCATCGTGCGGCATCTGGCTACCGTGCGGCGGCCTTCGATGGTCGCCTGTTCCAGGCGCTGTCGGCAATGATCCGGAACGATGCGCCCCCCGAGAAACAGCCCAGCAATTGTGTCGCCAGCAAAGACCCGGATTGCTTCCATCGCCTCCCCGGGTTCTACGGTCGAGCCCTGCTTCCCTTGCGAGCAGACGGGCCTGCCCGAGTTTCAAACCAAGCCAGGTTTTACGATGAATCAACCAAAGATCCAAAGTTTCGTCATCATCGGTCGCACCCAGGACGGCAAGACTTTTCGCCCCAGTGACTGGGCGGATCGTCTGTGCGGCACCATGTCCGCATTCGGCCACGACAACCGGGTGAAGTATTCACTCTACGTGCGTCCCGGCTGTACCCTGACCGGCCATAAAACCGTCATCGTCGACGCCAAGCTGCACCAGGCCCATCCGCTCGCCTACCAGTTCGTGGTCGACTTCGCCCGCGACAACCAGTTGCAGGTCGAGCCTATCGATGACGACAAGGTATGACGTAAGGGATTCATCCATCACGTGAAAACAAACGGCGCCTCCGTGGAGACGCCGTTTTCGTATCGTGACATTGCGAAATGTCCGGCCGGACAAGCCGGCCATGGTTCGCTGGATCAGGCCGCCGCTACCGCCATGGCCTTGATCGCGGCTGACAAGCGGCTCTTGTGACGAGCCGCCTTGTTCTTGTGGATGATCTTCTTGTCGGCAATACGGTCGATGACGCTTGTCGAGGCACGGAAAACAGACTGCGCGGCAAGTTTGTCACCGCTGGCGACGGCCTTGCGCACCGCCTTGATCGCGCTGCGCAGCCGCGAGCGCAAGCTGGCGTTATGAGCGCGCGCCTTGATCGCCTGACGCGCGCGTTTGCGAGCCTGATTGGGGAGTTTGCGAGCTTGATCCGCGTTGGCCATGTTGGAATCCTGAAGGGGCAATTTACGAAAGGCGAGGATTCTAGCAAGGACGATGCCGATTGTGCAAGCGGAGACTTTTGCCGTGCTTTGCCGTGTGGCGAGCTTTGTATCTGTCCACTTTCATGGCGCGATAGTTGTCTGGTCATCATGGTCATCTCATAAGGAGGAAATCGTTGCGCGCTTTTATTCATTTCGCTCTGGTCGTCGATGCATCATGTCGATACACCAGTACTTCGTTTCTCCAAAATATTCACTATATGCATATAAATGCTTTTGGTATCAACCAATGCTATTGGTACGAAGTCCCAGTGTGAACACGCCCCAACTGGCGCAAGGCCAGGCGAATGCCTTCGCCGACCGGCACATCCTCGGGCAAGCCCTTCATGGCCCCGGCGGCTTCGCGTTCGTTGTAACCGAGGGCAAGGAGGGCGTTGAGAATGTCGTTTTTGCCATTGGGCGCCGCGTCAACCTGGGCGATGGAGGCTGACAGATCGCATTCAAGTTTGCCGCGTAGTTCGAGCAGCAGTCGTTCGGCGGTTTTCTTGCCGATGCCGGGAATCTTGACCAACTGCGCCGCCTCCTGTCGCGCGACGGCCTGGGCGAGTTCGGCGACAGTCAAGCCGGAGAGAATCGCAAGTGCCATCTTGGCGCCAATTCCGGAAATCTTCAGCAATTGGCGAAAGGTGGCGCGTTCGTCACGGGTGGCGAATCCATAGAGGAAATGACCATCTTCACGCACGACGAAATGGGTATGGAGGCTGAGCTTTTCGTCGACGGCGGGCAGGCCGTAGAAAGTGCTCATGGGCACATCGATCTCGTAGCCAACACCACCGACATCAACCAGAAGTTGCGGTGGATTCTTTTCCAGCAGGATGCCGGTGATGCGTCCAATCATGGGGTTGCCTTGTGGATTTTCCGAAGATTGCCGCTCTGGCGGTTTTCATTGGCGAAGAGTAGCCGATTTCGTTCCGAATCGTAACGCGCAATGCCAATGGCTTCACATGATCTTTTCAGCATTTTCCCTGCGCGATGAACGAGATTTCAGGAGGATGGGCGTCTTGCCCGACCCCCCATCCTCCCAGCGGCGCGAAATGCCTTGCCGAAACCACGAGCAGCTTCGGAGAGGAAAATCTATCGGCTATCATGGTTGCCCAATGTCGTGCTGAAAGTGTTTGCCTTGAATTCATCGGAGTGGTTGCAAACCCCGTTGGGAGCTTATGTCGTCGGTTGGGAACAGGCGCGGATCGATGCGCTCGTAGCCGATATTTTCGGTTACAACGCGCTCCAGCTCGGGCTGGAGACCGAGGATCTGTTGCATGCCAACCGCATGTCTTTCCGGTTGCGGAGCGCGCGCGCGGGCCAAGTGGCGGTCGTGGCTCGGGAAGAGGCGCTGCCTTTCGCCAGCGCCAGCCTCGATCTGATCGTGCTTGCCCATGTGCTCGAATTCGCGCCCCAGCCCCACCAAGTGCTGCGCGAGGCCGAACGTGTGCTGGTAGCCGAAGGGCATGTGGTGATCTGCGGTTTCAATCCATACAGCTTGTGGGGGCTGACCCGGCGCTTTCTGCCCAGGCGCGGTGATTGGCCGCACGGGCAATATCTGTCCGCGCTCCGTGTACGCGACTGGCTGGCGCTCCTGGGGTTCGATGTGCAATCGAGCCAGTTTGGCGCCTGCGTACCCGCGGTGAATACCCCTGTATGGCTTGCGCGCTGGCGCTGGCTCGATTGGCTGGGCCGACGTTGGGGATCGATCGCTGGCGCGGTCTACATCATCCACGGCGTCAAACGAGTACCCGGCGCGCGTCTGATCCTGCCCAACTGGCGGGAAGCGCGTGCCCGGGCCAAGAATTTATCGGCAGTAGCTCGCCGCGATGGGCAACTGGGCAGGACGAGCGGCAAATAACAAGGATGTGCAATGGAAATCGTGGAAATTCATACCGATGGCGCGTGCAGCGGCAACCCTGGCCCGGGAGGCTGGGGCGCGATCTTGCGTTGTGGCGCGCATGAGAAGGAAATCTGGGGCGGTGAGCCGCATACGACCAACAACCGCATGGAAATCCTGGCCGTGATTCGCGCGCTGGAACAGTTGAAGCGTGAGGTCGAAGTCAGGGTCTATACCGACAGTCAGTACGTGCAAAAAGGCATTTCAGAGTGGATACACGGCTGGAAGGCGCGCGGTTGGGTCACCGCAGGCAAAACGCCGGTAAAAAATGCCGATCTATGGCGCGCGCTCGACGATATCGCCGCGCGTTACCGTATCGAGTGGCGTTGGGTCAAGGGACATGCTGGCGACAAGGGCAACGAGCGCGCCGACGCACTCGCCAGACGCGGCGTGGATGCCACGCGTCAGGCAAAGTGCGCGGTACAAGGCCAGGAAGGGGGGCGTGATGGCGCGGAATTCTGAGTGGAATGAACGGGATAGCGACATATTTAATGTTTTTGGCATGACAATGACCGTGGACCAGGAGCCGATATGAGACAGATCATTCTCGATACCGAAACCACCGGACTGGATTGGCGCAATGGCGACAGGGTAATCGAAATCGGTTGTGTCGAATTGATCGAACGCAATTTCTCCGGCCGTCACTTTCATGCCTATATCAATCCGGAACGCGGCATCGATGCCGGCGCGCTGGAAGTACACGGCATCACCGAGGAATTCCTGGCGGACAAGCCGGTTTTCGCCGGAATCGTCGATGATTTCGAAAACTTCGTGCGCGGCGCCGAACTGGTGATTCATAACGCCGCATTCGACGTGGGTTTCCTCGACCACGAACTCGCCCTGCTCAAACGCCCGCCGCTCGCGGAATTATGCGCCGGGGTAATCGACACCCTGAAGATGGCGCGGGAACAGAATCCAGGCAAACCCGCTTCGCTCGATGCCCTGTGCAAGCGCCACGATGTCGACAGTTCCCGCCGCAACCTCCACGGCGCGCTGCTCGACGCGGAAATACTTGCCGAAGTTTATCTGGCGATGACTCGTGGGCAGGAAAGCCTGTTCATGGCGCTGGATGAAGCGCCGGACGAGATCGCCGAGGATGCGGGCCACATCGATGAGCAATGGCCGTTGATCGTGTTGCGCGCCTCCGCCGAAGAACTCGCCGCCCACGACGCGG
Source organism: Azoarcus sp. (assembly GCA_031282905.1). Lineage (GTDB taxonomy): Bacteria > Pseudomonadota > Gammaproteobacteria > Burkholderiales > Rhodocyclaceae > WRNU01. The sequence continues at coordinate 20,610 of JAITCV010000029.1, forward strand.
TACTGGCCGACATTGCCAAGGCAAACAAGGGCTTGTGCCTGTGGCTGCCGCGGAAAGAATCCGTGTAATGCTTTTCTCTTGTTTACATCGGCGTTTTTTGGCGCATCGAGGAGAAAGACATTCGAGTCATTTGCGGCTTTCCGCAAAACGAGGACGAATTGTTTTTCATTTTTCATGTTTCCCAAAGGCGGATCGGCTTTGGCGCGCGCCGCCGATGCGCTAGCATGTCAGGTTTTCGGTCAGGCAAGGAGAGGTCGTGATTCTGGTGACGGGTGGAGCTGGTTTCATCGGCGGTAATTTCGTGCTCGACTGGCTGGCGGAAAGCGATGAGGCAATCGTCAATCTCGACGCGCTGACCTATGCCGGCAACCTGGAGACGCTCGCCACGCTCGATGGGGACAGACGTCATATTTTCGTGCACGGCGACATCCGCGACCGTACGCTGCTCGACCGCCTGCTGGCGACGCACCGTCCCCGGGCCATCATCCATTTTGCCGCCGAAAGCCACGTCGACCGCTCGATTCACGGGCCGGAGGAATTCATCCGCACCAATATCGAGGGCACCTTCATCCTGCTGGAAGCCGCGCGCGCTTATTGGGACGGACTGGACGCGGCGGACAGGGCCGCTTTCCGTTTTCATCATGTCAGCACCGACGAGGTCTACGGCTCACTCGCGGCGGATGATCCGCCGTTTACCGAAAGCCATCCCAACAAACCCAACAGCCCTTATTCAGCGAGCAAAGCCGCCTCCGACCACTTGGTGCGGGCATGGTTTCATACCTACGGTCTGCCGGTGCTGACCACCCACTGTTCGAACAACTACGGGCCTTTCCATTTTCCGGAAAAACTGATTCCGCTCACCATCGTCCGCGCGCTCGCCGGACAACCGCTGCCGGTTTATGGTGATGGTATGAATGTGCGTGACTGGCTCTATGTCGGCGATCACTGCGCGGCCATCCGCACCACGCTCGAACGTGGCACGCCGGGCGAAACCTACAACATCGGCGGCTGGAACGAGCAAACCAATATAGATATCGTGCGCGCCGTATGCGCGTTGCTCGATGAATTGCGTCCCGACCCGGCCGGCCCGCGCGCGCGGCTGATCGGCTTCGTGACCGATCGTCCGGGACATGATCGCCGTTATGCCATCGATGCCCGCAAGATCGAGCGCGAACTGGGCTGGCGGCCGGCGGAAACCTTCGCGACCGGCATCCGCAAGACCGTGGAATGGTATCTGGAAAATCCCGGCTGGGTTGCCAACGTGCAGAGCGGCGCCTACCGCGATTGGGTAAGCCGGCAATATGGAGCAAGCGCATGAAATATGGAGTGAGCACATGAAGATCCTGCTCCTCGGCTGCAATGGACAGATCGGCTGGGAATTGCAGCGCGCGCTCGCCCCCCTGGGCGAACTGACGCCCCTCGCGCGCGAAGGCCGTGATGGCCTCGTCGGCGACCTTGCCAACCCCGCTGGCCTGCGCGCGACCATAGCCCGCGTCAAACCCGATGTCATCGTCAATGCCGCCGCCCATACTGCGGTCGACCGCGCCGAAAGCGAGCCGGGGCTGGCCCGTCAGATCAATGCCACTGCCCTCGAGACGCTGGCCGCCGAAGCTGCGGCGCGCGGTGCGCGGCTGGTGCATTACTCGACCGATTATGTGTTCGATGGCAGTGGCGACCGCCCGTGGCGTGAGGATGACCCCACGGGACCGCTCTCGGTCTATGGCCGGACGAAACTCGAAGGCGAAGAGATCATCCGCGCCAGCGCTTGCCGCCATCTGATCTTTCGCACGTCCTGGGTCTATGCCGCGCGTGGAGGAAATTTCATCCGCAACATGCTGAAACTTGCCGCGGAGCGCGAACGGCTGACGGTGATCGACGATCAGTTCGGCGCGCCGACCGGAGCCGAACTGATCGCCGACGTCACCGCCCAGATCGTGCGCATGGCAGAGCGCGATGGCGATGACCCCCGCGACGGCACCTATCACCTGGCCGCAGGCGGCGAAACGAGTTGGCATGCTTATGCCCGTTTCGTCATCGACGGCGCAAGGCGGCGCGGCGCGGAACTCAAGGTGGGCGAGATCGTGCCGATTCCCGCTTCCGCCTACCCAACCCCGGCGAAACGGCCCGCCAATTCCCGTCTCGATACCCGCCGCCTGCGCCACGTTTTTGGCCTGACGCTGCCCGACTGGCGGGTCGGCGTCGGGCGTTTGCTTGACGAGATCCTGACATGAATCCAACGCCCTCCCCCGCCACACGCAAAGGCATCATCCTCGCCGGCGGCTCTGGTACCCGGCTGCACCCGGTGACGCTCGCAGTATCCAAGCAATTGCTCCCGGTGTATGACAAACCGATGATCTACTACCCCCTGACGACGCTGATGCTCGCAGGCATCCGCGATATCCTCGTCATCTCGACGCCGCAAGACACCCCGCGCTTCGAACAACTGCTGGGCGATGGCGGGCAATGGGGACTGAACCTGAGCTATGCGGTGCAGCCCAGCCCGGACGGCCTGGCCCAGGCATTCATCATCGGCGAATCCTTCATTGGCGGCGGGTTGTCGGCACTGGTGCTCGGGGACAACCTGTTCTACGGTCACGAACTTGCCAACGCCCTCAAGCTGGCCGGCGGAAAGACCACCGGCGCGACCGTGTTCGCCTATCCAGTCAACGACCCCGAGCGCTACGGCGTGGTCGAATTCGACGCGGCGGGCCACGCGGTCAGCCTCGAAGAAAAACCAACCCGCCCCAAGAGCCGCTACGCGGTGACCGGCCTGTATTTCTATGACAATAGTGTCATCGATATCGTCCGCGCGCTCAAGCCCAGCGCGCGTGGCGAACTGGAAATCACCGATGTCAATTCCCAATACCTCGCCAGGAACGCGCTCGAGGTACAAGTCATGGGACGTGGTCATGCCTGGCTCGACACCGGCACCCATGAAAGCCTGCTGGAAGCCAGCCTCTTCATCCAGACCATCGAAAAACGCCAGGGGCTGAAAATCGCCTGCCCCGAGGAAATCGCCTGGCGCGCGGGCTGGATCGATACCGAAGCGCTCACCCGCCTTGCCGCGCCACTGGCGAAAAACGGCTATGGCCAATATCTGAAACGTCTGATCGAAGATGAGCACAAGGTATTTTGATCTTTCGATCCGCGTCCGCAAAACGAAACCGCAAGGACGAAAGCGCGCGAAAACACTTGTGCCTTGCCGATGCGCGATCATTGCCTCAACCGGAGTCGATTGCAGATGAACGTCATTCAAACTGAATTGCCCGGCGTATTGATTCTCGAACCCAGGGTATTTGGCGATGCGCGCGGCTTCTTTTTCGAGAGCTACAACGCGCGCGATTTCCGCGAGACCACCGGTTTGACCATCGACTTTGTCCAGGACAACCACTCACGCTCGACAAAAGGCGTGCTGCGCGGCCTGCATTACCAGCTCGAACAGGCGCAGGGCAAACTCGTGCGCGTGGCAAGCGGACGGGTCTTCGATGTCGCAGTCGATATTCGCCGCGCCTCGCCGAGCTTTGGCCGCTGGACGGGCGTGGAGCTTTCCGAAACCAATCAACGCATGTTCTGGATACCGCCGGATTTCGCCCATGGCTTCGTGGTGCTTTCGGAATCGGCGGATTTCCTTTACAAGACAACCGACTATTACGCGCCGCAACACGAGCGCTGCATTCTCTGGAACGACCCGGCCATCGGCATCGACTGGCATTTCGACGGCGCCCCCTTGCTCTCGGCCAAGGACCGCGCGGGCACACCGCTTGCCGAAGCCGATCTGCCCGTGTTCCGCCAATGAGCTCGGAAATCCCAATGAGCTCGGAAATCTGAAACGCAGCGGGCGGGCGAGCCATGCCTCCTGGGTCGCCACGCCCGCAGCCCTTGCAATGACACATCAGATCGTCATTGCGAGGCACGGCAACCACACCGCGATTTCAGCCGCTTGGAACCCAGGCAAAAGGGCACGTCCCTCCGGCTTTGCCGTTTGATATCCAAATAAATAAATTCATATCTTTTCATCCAATAAAAATCGCTCAAAAATCAGATGCGCTCATAAAAATCGATATATTTCAACATGTTATGAAATGCATGCAGCCTGGCACGCATTTCGCTGAACAAAGCACCGCCCTTCCACGAATTCACGGACGGGCTCGAACATCATGGAGAAAACGATGGAACACGATTACAAAGTCATCGACGCCGAAGATGCCCGCCCCATCAAACTATGGACGCAGGGCGTCCCGGTGGAAGACGGCGCGCGCCAACAATTGATCGACACCGCAAAGATGCCGTTCATCTTCCGCCATGTGGCGGTGATGCCGGATGTGCATTTGGGTAAAGGCTCGACCATCGGCAGCGTGATCCCGACCCGGGGCGCGATCATCCCGGCATCGGTTGGCGTGGATATCGGCTGCGGCATGATGGCGGCACGTACCACGCTGACCGCCAGCGACCTGCCGGACAACCTGCTCGGCCTGCGTACCGCCATCGAGCGCACCGTGCCGCATGGCCGGGAAATCGGACGCAACAAACGCGACGTGGGCGCATGGGAAAACACGCCGGGATCGGTCGATGCCGTATGGGCGACACTGCTTCCGCGTTTCGAGCGTATTACCGAGAAATATCCGAGGCTGAAGGATACCAACAACCGTCACCATCTGGGGACGCTGGGAACGGGCAACCATTTCATCGAAGTGTGCCTGGATGAAGAAGATCGCCTATGGTTCATGCTGCATTCCGGTTCGCGCGGCGTGGGAAACGCCATCGGTTCGCTATTCATCGAACTGGCGAAAAGAGACATGGAACAATACTTCATCCATTTGCCCAATCGCGATCTGGCCTATTTCGCGGAAGGCAGCGAGCATTTCGACGATTACGTCGAAGCGGTCGGCTGGGCGCAGGATTTCGCGCGCAAGAACCGCGACGTGATGATGGCAAACCTGATCGCCGCCGCGCAAACGGTGATCAAAAAACCCTTTTCCGCCGATGTGGAGGCGGTGAATTGCCACCACAACTATGTGCAACGCGAAACCCATTTCGGTGAGGAAGTATTCGTGACCCGCAAGGGCGCGGTATCGGCGCAAAAGGGCGAACTCGGCATCATTCCCGGCTCGATGGGCGCAAAGAGCTTCATCGTGCGCGGCCTGGGCAACGAGGAAGCCTTCTGTTCATGCAGCCATGGCGCGGGCCGTGTGATGAGCCGCACGGAAGCCAAACGCCGCTTCACGGTGGAAGACCAGATTCGCGCCACCGCGCACGTCGAATGCCGCAAGGATGAAGCGGTCATCGATGAAATCCCGATGGCCTACAAGGACATCGACGCGGTGATGCACGCGCAGCGAACGCTGGTGGAAATCGTGCATACCCTGCGCCAGGTCGTGTGCGTGAAGGGGTGATATCCCGAGAACCATCTCTACGATGACATCGATGGACTTGTGGCCGCGGATCGTGCGCCTGAAAGCGAGGGGCTGCGTTTCAGACGCAACGATCCAGCACGATGTCCATATCTTGTCAAACGCGCACGCCGCAAGCCCGTGGCAATCCAGGTCGCTGAATCGCTCATGGATTGCCACGTCGCTGCGTTCCTCTCACCACGAGTCTGGGCCGCCGCAGCCCCCCAACCCGTCCATCGACCATGCCTCCGAAGGGCCGTCCCTCTCCCCGGACGGGCGCCACGCGCACGGAATGCCCGATTTGCCGGGCATGGGATGTGTCATGGAAACCACACACATCGTCTCCACAATCGGCTACAACAGGCGCAATGACAACGCATCATCATCCCGAACGCCAGCCCGCAGAACAAATCATCATTTTTCCCATTGAATGTCCACTTATCCGTGATAGGCTTCACGGATTCATCGTCCCCCCGTTTGGAAGCGCGTCATGGCGGCAGCACTCCCCACTGGAATCCACAAGATACCGTTGCCACAACTCACGCCCTCGCCCTACAACGCGCGCAGGATCCGCACGACAGCGCGGATCGAGGAAGTCGCGCGCAGCCTCGCGGAGCATGGGCAGCGGGAGCCGATCACGACCTATCCGGGCACGGGGAAAGAAGCCGGAAAATACCTGATCGTCT
>JAITCV010000047.1 GCA_031282905.1 Azoarcus sp.
CCGGGCGGCAAGCTCGACATGCAAATCAAGGTCGAACAAGGGCGTGGCTACGTGCCCGGCAACACCCGTCCGGTGAGTAGCGAGAGCAAGTCCATCGGCCACATCTTGCTCGATGCCTCGTTCAGTCCAGTGCGCCGGGTGAGCTATCAGGTGGAAAGCGCCCGGGTCGAGCAGCGCACCGACCTCGATCGTCTGGTGATCGATATCGAGACCAATGGCGCGGTCGATCCAGAAGAGGCGATCCGCTATGCCGCCAACGTGTTGATGGATCAGCTCGCGGTGTTCGCCGACCTTCAGGACACCCGCGAGGACGCGCCAGCCAAGCTTGATGTGGTCGTCGACCCTGTGTTGGTGCGTCCGATCGATGACCTCGAACTGACGGTGCGTTCGGCCAATTGTCTGCGGGCCGAGAACATTTATTACATCGGTGATCTGATTCAGCGCACCGAAACCGAGCTGCTGAAGACGCCGAACCTCGGACGCAAGTCGCTCAACGAAATCAAGGAAGTGCTGGCCTTGCGCGGGCTGACGCTGGGTATGAAACTGGAAAACTGGCCGCCGGCCGGGCTGGAAAGACTCGGTTGATCCGCTTCCAGTGGAATCCCGGTGATAACCAGAGATAAATAAGGAATCGAGATGCGCCACCGCAATGGTCTTCGCAAACTGAACCGCACCAGCAGCCATCGTCAGGCAATGTTTCGCAACATGGCCAACTCGCTGCTGCGTCATGAACTGATCAAGACGACTCTGCCCAAGGCCAAGGAGTTGCGCCGCGTGGTCGAGCCGCTGATCACCTTGGGCAAGAAGCCGAATCTGTCCAATCGCCGTCTGGCTTTCAACCGTCTGCGCGACCGCGAGATCGTGGTCAAGTTGTTTGACGAACTTGGCCCTCGCTATGCCAATCGCAATGGCGGTTACCTGCGCATCCTGAAGGCGGGTTTTCGCGTGGGCGATAATGCGCCGCTTGCGCTCGTCGAATTGCTCGATCGCCCCGAAGGCGCGGATGTCGAGGCTGCCACGGTCGAAGAAGCCGCCGCGGCCTGAAACGCCTGATGGCGGGAAAAAGCAAAGCCGGGTTTCGATCCCGGCTTTGCTTTTTATACGGTGCCGAACGCATCACCGCGATGTTCGGAGGAGGACTGCATGGGCACAATTCTGGTCACTGGCGGTGCGGGTTACATCGGTTCTCATACTTGCCTTGCCTTGTTGCGCAACGGCTATGATGTAGTCGTAATCGACGACTTTTCCAACGCGTCGCCACTGGCGCTCGAACGGGTGGAAAAACTCGCTGGATGCAAAATAGGGGAAGTGCTCGTTGCCGATGTGGGCGATCCCGCCGCGCTCGATGGTCTGTTTTGTCGTCATGAAATCGGCGCGGTCATTCATTTCGCCGCCAAGAAAGCGGTTGGGGAATCGGTGCATATTCCCTTGGCATACTATCGCAACAATATCGGTGGTCTGCTGAACCTAGTCGACCGGATGGCGTCGCATGATTTGAAGCGGCTGGTATTCAGTTCCTCGGCGACAGTCTATGGCGATCCGGCGCGCGTGCCGATCACCGAGGATTTCCCGCTTTCGGTCACCAACCCGTATGGCCGCACCAAGCTGATGAGCGAAGATATCCTGCGCGACTTGGTCATCGCCGATCCTGGCTGGAAAGTGCTGCTGCTGCGCTATTTCAATCCGATTGGCGCTGATCCCAGCGGTATTATCGGCGAAAATCCGCATGGAATCCCAAATAATCTCATGCCCTATGTCTGCCAGGTCGCGGCGGGCAGGCTCGCCGAGCTGCAGGTTTTCGGCGACGACTATCCGACCCCGGACGGCACTGGCGTGCGTGATTACATCCATGTCGCCGATCTCGCCGACGGCCACGTTGCCGCGCTCGACTGTCTGGAACGATTGCCCGCCGCGATGGCGATCAACCTCGGCACCGGATGCGGTTATAGCGTGCTGGATGTGGTGCGCGCCTTTGAAACCGCCTCCGGCCGCAGCGTGCCTTACAAGATCGTCAACCGCCGTCCGGGCGATGTCGCCGCATGCTGGGCGGATGCCACACGAGCATTGCGCCTGCTCGGCTGGCGGGCAAAACATGATATCAATATCATGTGCCGCGATGCCTGGCGGTGGCAAGAAAACAATCCAATGGGTTATGAGCACGGATAATGTCATGAGCGTGACCATCACCCCAGCTACGCTGGACGATCTGCCCGCCTTGATCCAATTGCTGGAAATGCTCTTTTCCATCGAACAGGATTTCCGCCCGGATGCCGAAAAACAGCGCCGCGGACTGGAAATGCTGCTGGGCCGGGCGCAACAGGCTTGCATCCTGGCCGCGCGCCATCCGGATGCGGGCATCGTAGGCATGGTCAGCGCCCAACTGGTGATTTCCACCGCCACTGGCGCGCCGTCGGCCTGGATCGAGGATGTGGTGATCCATCCCGAATTTCGCGCGAACGGGCTGGGGCGACGCCTGTTGAACGCCATTCAGGACTGGGCCGTTGCGCGCGGCGCGCGCCGCCTGCAACTGTTGGCCGATGCCGATAACGCTCCGGCGCTCCAGTTCTACCAGCACCTCGGTTGGCAAGCCACGCGTCTGTTCGCTTGGCGGAAATTCCCTTGATATCTATCGCATCCGGCGCAGGCCGCTATAATAAGGCCACGATACTGACAGTGGAATGGAATCAGAAAGCGGCAGAAAGCGGTAAGCTTTGGGAAAGTAGCGGAGTAACGATCACCCCATCGTCTTTGGGGATCGACAATCACTGTCCGACTCCGTAGCAAGACAACCGTCGGCTGTCTGAACAGAAAGCGCTTCCGCCACAGTCGAAACCGTATCGCTTGCTTGTAGACTGTCGCTTTTTTTGGACCATCATCCATGCAACTCATCCTGATCAGCGGGCTTTCCGGTTCAGGCAAGAGCATTGCGCTACATGTGCTCGAAGATGCGGGATATTTCGCTGTCGATAATCTGCCCGCCATGTTGCTGCCGCAACTGGTCAATACCCTGCGCGAGAGTGGCTACCAGCGGGTCGCGGTGGCGGTGGATGTGCGCTCCGGTAGCAGTCTGGCCGCCCTGCCCGGACAGGTCGGCACCTTGCGCAAGCTGGTCGATGACTTGCGCTTCATATTTCTTGAAGCGCGCGACGACGCCTTGCTTGCCCGCTTCTCCGAAACCCGCCGCCGCCATCCACTCACGGAAAACGAACTCTCGCTCGACGAAGCCATCCTGCGCGAGCGCGAGGCGCTCAGCGAGATCGCCACCCTCGGCCATCACATCGACACCAGCGACCTGCATCCCAGCATCCTGCGCGCTTGGGTACGGGAGTTCATCCACGCCGAAGCGGGAACGGGCCTGACCCTGATGTTCCAATCCTTCGGTTTCAAGTATGGCGTGCCGCTCGATGCCGATCTGGTATTCGATGTGCGCTGTCTGCCCAATCCATATTACGAGATCCGGCTGCGCGCGCTCACCGGCAAAGATGCAGAAGTCATTACCTTTCTCGACGGAATCCCGGAAGTCGGCCGTATGGTTGAAGACATTCGCGGTTTCGTTGCCACCTGGTTGCCCAGTTTCACCCGTGACGACCGCAACTATCTCACCGTGGCGATCGGCTGTACGGGTGGTCAACATCGTTCGGTCTATATCGCCGAACGCCTCGCCGCCAATTTTCGCGCATCGGCCTCGGTACTTGTTCGTCATCGCGCGGCAGCTCGGCAGGCGGATGATCGGCATTGATGCATGGCGCGCTGGATTGGCGGGCACTGTTGCGCCCCGGCGATTGGGGCGTTCTGGCGCTGGGTTTGGGGCTGTGCGTGTATGCCGGTTTTTGCCTGTGGACGGGGGCACCTTCGAGCCTGATCGTGCGCGCGCGGGGTGAGGTATTCATCGAAGTCGACCTGAACCAGTCCAGGCGCATCGAAGTGCCGGGGCCGTTGGGCCTGACCCTGATCCAGGTCGAGCCTGGCCGGGCGCGGGTAGTGGCCGACCCCGGGCCGCGTCAATACTGCGTGCGCCAAGGGTGGCTGACTCACGCCGGAGCGGTGGCGATCTGCGCGCCCAACGAAGTCAGCCTCATGCTCAGCGGACGGGGGAATGATTATGACTCGCTCGGTTATTGAACTCACCCCCACCGCCGAAGATAGCCGGGTCGCTCGCCACGCGGCAGCGGCGATCGCGCTCACGGTCGCCGAAGCCATGATTCCATTGCCATTGCCCGGCGTGAAACCGGGTATGGCCAATATCGTGACCTTGGTCGTACTTGCCCGCTGGGGCTGGCGTGAAGCGGTATGGGTATCCTTGCTGCGGGTGTTCGCCGCGAGTCTCCTACTCGGTCAGTTTCTGGCACCGGGTTTTTTCCTCAGTCTTGCCGGCGCGTGCGCGAGTCTGCTTGTGCTGGCAGTAACCGTGCGTTTGCCCCGACGCTGGTTCGGTCCGGTCAGTCACAGCATCCTCGCCGCTTTTGCACACATCGGCGCACAGCTTGCCGTCGCCCGGCTCTGGCTGGTGCCGCACGATGGCGTGTTTTATCTGTTTCCTCTGTTCGCCTCCGCTGCCGTGGTATTTGGCTTGGTCAATGGTGTGGCCGCCGCCGCCTTGCTTGCGGAATTGAAAAATGTTAATGATAAATAAGTAAAGAAAGTATAGCTCCCCTGAGTAAAACGGTGATACCAGTGGGCCCTATAATAAGCATCTTTTTTTCATCTCCTGCCGTTCATGAGCCCCATTACACATTTCCTGGTTGGCTGGGTCGGGTTCGAATCCAGTCTGCGCAACCAGCACGACCGGCTGATTGTATGTCTGGCCGGTCTTGCTCCCGATCTTGACGGTATCGGGATCATCGTCGATTTCATGAACAGGCTGGTGGGTTGGGCGGAAACCGATTTTTACCAGGCATGGCACCGTCTGTATGGTCATGGAATTACCGCCGCGCTGGGATTGACGTGTCTTGCCGCCGTGTTGGGTCATGAGCGGTGGCGGGTTGCGTTGTGTACCTTTCTCAATGTCCACCTGCATTTTCTTTGCGATCTGTTGGGTTCGCGGGGAAGCACGCCGGATGATCTATGGGGGCTTTATTATCTGGGGCCATGGAATACGACATATGAAATATCCTGGCGTGGACAGTGGCAACTGGTCGGTTGGCAGAATATGTTGATTTCGGCCGTGTTGATGGCGCTTCTCCTCGAACGCGCCAGCCGGAAAGGCTATTCCCCAGTGGCCTTCATTTCGCAACGCGCCGATCTTGTGTTTGTCGATGTATTGCAGCGGTGGCGGCGTGCCGCAATGAGGCGGATAAGATGACACCGATCCGCATCATGATGATAAAATATGCCGGAAGGCATCGAAGACTCTCTCCACGAAAATCTCACGCGATGGGTTGTCGAACGTACCTTCGCATGGCTGGCTAATTTAGATTAGTTTGAACCTGCCACCAGGAGAACTCTCATGAGTTTCGACGAAGTTGCCAATATGGCGAATGTGCCAAACAGCAGGGAATCTTTCACCATTCATGGAGTTCACCAATGCTTCGCTTTTTTCTCTTTGTGATTGGTGTAATGGTGACCAGCGCGAGTGTTGCCGAGGACATTTCTTCGTGCCCCGGTAACGCGGTGCCGATCCAGATCATGACGCCAGGGGACAAGATCCAGCTCTCTGCTGCTGGAATCACCCCCCTGCATTTTCGTGCCTTCGTGGAAGACGTTACGGAGCGCATCAATTCCTGGGTGACCAGAAACAATTTTTGCGTAGACGGCGCCAAGGACATGGAAAGCATGCACAGCGCCGAAAGTGGGCAGCGCTCCCTGCTTCAATTTGTGTACTGGGGGCTTTCGGACCGCGAGTACCTCATTCCGGCCATGCCGTCCACTGGATGGCATGGCGGCACCCTCTGCCGGATTTCCAGCCCGTGGATAGACCTTGTTGTCGAACGGAAACCGGCTCCGCAGGTCGTCGGCATTGTGCGCTGGAATGAACGTCAACTGCTTGCCGACCAAGCGGTGCTGGCCGGGGCGCGTAATGTGCCGCCAGGCGTGGCAATGCCGCTGAAAGATGGCGAA
>JAITCV010000095.1 GCA_031282905.1 Azoarcus sp.
TCCAGCTTGCCGATAATTTTGTCGAGCAAGCCTTCTTCAATGGTTTCCGTCGAATCGAGGAGAAGGATGACGCCGAAAATGCTGGCGATTTTCAGGACGTGGCAGGCGAAGGCCAGCAGAGCGCGATGGTCAGTTTGTTCAAATCTGTTCCGCCGTCGAGAATCATCACTGACTCATCGCCTTGCCAGCAAACCAGAAGAACACAATGGCTTTGAATGCGGTTGAGATACCTGGCGAATTGAGCCCCATGGATATCAGTAGTCCGCCACCAACGAAAACAGCCCAAAAAATCAAAACCTGTCCCCAACCGAGGTTGCTCCCCCAAAACAATGTGCATATCAACATAAAGGCAAAGAGGGAAATATCGATCAACAGCATTTGAGTCTCCTCGGGAACCATCGAATGACGGAAAGGGACGCGCTCGCCGTGTGGATTCCATATCGCTGCGCTCTCCTCGCAATGACGATCTGAAAAGATACAGGCAGGTACCACACGGCGAAGCCGCAAGTTCTATTTCTTGATGATTTCCACTTCGTCGCTGTTCGCCAATCCCGCGGCATTGGCTTCGTCGGTGTCGACGTGAAACTCACGGTAGTGGGCGTCGCCCGAGCGGATGAGGACGTCTTCGAATATCAGCGGTCTCGTGCCGTGGGCCTTGACGTCGACGAGGTCCTTGTCGGCCACGCCCGCTTCCTTGGCTTGCGCGGGGGAAAGGTGAATGTGGCGTAGCGCGACGATTACGCCGGCTGGCAATTCGACTTCTCCCTTGGGGCCGACGAGCTTGATGCCGGGCGTGCCGGTGAGTTTGCCGGATTCGCGTACCGGGGCTTCGATGCCGAGCGCGCGGGCGTCGGTCTTGGAGATTTCGACCTGTGTTTCCGGCCGGGTCGGGCCGATGATGCGGATGTTCTTGAACGCGCCTTTGGGGCCGACGAGGTCGACCTGCTCTTGTGCGGCGTATTGGCCCGGTTGCACGAGTTCCTTGTAGGGGGTGAGTTCGTGCCCTTCGCCAAAGAGTGCGGCGAGATCCTGCCTGGAGAGGTGCAGGTGCTTGTTCGAAATGCCAACGGGAACCTTGTAGCCCATGGTGTTCTCCCTGGAATATGGGTTGCGCCGCCCGACCGTGTCCGAAGGACAGGCGGGCGGTTTGAAATGGATTGCGGGGTTACAGCTTCAGCACTTCCGCCGTGTAGCGGGCGATCATGCCTTCTTCATCGGTGGAGACCACGGCGACGGCGACGCGGCTGCCTTCGCGGTCGATGCGGGCCTGGTCGTCGGCGTTGGCGGCAGGGTCGATGTCTACGCCCAGCCAGCTCGACAGGGCGCAGACCCGTTCGCGGATGGCGGCGGCGTGTTCGCCGATGCCGCCGGTGAAGACCAGCGCGTCCAGCCCGCCAGCGGCGGCGGCGAGCGAGCCGAGTTCGCGGGCGATGCGGTAGCAGAAGAGTTCGACCGCTTCCTTGGCTTCGGGCACGCCGGAAGAGAGCAGGGCGCGCATGTCCTGGCTGATGCCGGAGACACCGAGCAGACCGGATTCCTTGTAGAGCAATTTGGTGAGCGCCTTGGCATCCATGCCCTTTTGTTCGATCAGGTAGAGGATGAGGCCGGGGTCGAGCGCGCCGGGGCGGGTGCCCATCAGCAGGCCGTCGAGGGTGGAGAAGCCCATGGTGGTGGCGACGCTTTTGCCTTCGCGCACGGCACACATCGACGAGCCGTTGCCGAGGTGGGCGATGACCACGGCGCCCTGGGCCTTGTCGCCGATGACCTTGGGCAGGTTGCGGGTGACGTAATCGTAGGAGAGACCGTGGAAACCATAGCGCCGCGCGCCGCCAGCGGTAATCGCCCGCGGCAGGCCGTAGGTCTGGGCGATGGCTGGCTGGGTGCGGTGGAAGGCGGTGTCGAAACAGGCGACTTGCGAGACGCCGGGCATCAGCGTGCTGACTTCACGCACCGCGCGCACGTTGTGTGGCTGGTGCAGCGGGGCGAGCGGAATCAGGGCTTCGAGTTCGGAGATTACGTCGTCGTTGAGTTTCACCGGCGCGCTGTAGCGTTCGCCGCCGTGCACCACGCGGTGGCCAGCGGCGGTGATTTCCAGTTCGGGCGAGTGGGAGGCGAGCCAGCGGAACAGGTGGGTGAGGGATTCGCGGTGCTGTTCGTTCTGGTCGCCGAATACGGCGACGTCTTCTTGGTAACGAGCGCCGTTGGATTCCTTGGCGGAGAGTTTGGGGGTCGCGCCGATGCCTTCGATCTGCCCGGACATCGCCGGTTTCGTGGCCAGAGTGGGTTCGAGCGGGAACAGCGCGAATTTTAGACTCGATGAGCCCGCGTTGAGGACGAGGATGGATTTCATTGTGGATGTCTCCCTTATTTGACTTCACGATGGCGGTGCGCCATCAGTTGGGCAATCGCGCAGGATACCGCGCGGGTTCGAGGGGTGTCGGCACGGCTGGTGAGCACGATGGGCACCCGGGCGCCGAGCACGATTCCTCCCATCAACGCGCCGGCGAGATATTCGAGTTGCTTGGCGATCATGTTGCCGGCTTCGATGTTGGGCACGGCGAGGATGTCGGCCTGACCAGCCACCGGTGAATGGATGCCCTTGATTTTGGCCGCCTTGGATGACACGGCGTTGTCGAAGGCAAGCGGTCCATCGAGCAGTCCGCCCTTGATCTGGCCGCGGTCGGCCATCTTGCACAGCGCGGCGGCTTCCAGGGTGGTGATCATCTTGGGGTTGATGGTTTCCACCGCGGCAAGGATGGCGACCTTGGGTTCTTCCACGCCGAGCATCCGGGAGAGTTCAATGGCGTTCTGGATGATGTCGGCTTTTTCCTGCAGGGAGGGGGCGATGTTGACCGCCGCGTCGGTGATCAGCAGCAGTCTGGGGTAGCTGGGCACGTCGGCAAGGAACACATGGCTGATGCGGCGCGCGGTGCGCAGGCCGTTTTCCTTCGAGACCACCGCGCTCATCAGGTGGTCGGTGTGCAGCGAGCCTTTCATCAGGGCGTCGACGCCATTGTCACGGCATAGCGCCACCGCCGCGCGGGCGGCCTGGTGTTCGTCGTCGACGTCGACGATGCGGAAATTGGCGATGTTCAATTCCTGGGTTTCGGCGAGCGCGCGGATTTTTTTCTCCGGGCCGACCAGGATGGGGGTGACCAGCCCGGCTTCGGCGGCCTGGATCGGGCCAAGCAGGGAGTCGGCGTCGCAGGGATAGGCGACCGCGATGCGTACCGGCGGCAAACCTTCGGTGACCGACAGCAGACGGCGGTAACGCGCTTCGCGGTCGGCAACCGTGACTTCGGGGGGGGCGATGCGCGGGCGGCGGATTTTTTCGGTGGGCGCGGAGACCACGGCGTCGCCGCCGATCACGCGCAGCCCAGTCTGGTTGACGGCTTGGCAGTCGAAGGTGATGTGGTGGTTGTGATCGTGTTTTTCACGGCAGGTGACGGTGACGGTGAGCGTGTCGCCAACCGTGACCGGGCGGTAGAAGTTGACGTTTTGTGAAACATAAACGGTGCCCGGACCGGGAAATTCGTTGCCGAGGATGGCGGAAATGAGGGTGCTGCTCCACAGGCTGTGGCCGACGATTTCGCGGAACTGGCCGGAATGGGCAAATTCCGGATCGAGATGGGTGGGGTTGACGTCACCCGAAATGGCGGCGAACAACTGTATGTCTTGGTCATTGAGCGTGCGGGTGATCTGTACGGAATCGCCGGGCTGGATTTCATCGAAAGTGCGGTTCTGGATAAACGAATCATTGGGATTTCCCATGACTGGCCCTCAATTGTCGTGGAGTCAGGAAGTCGCGCATCGGGATGCTCGAAAGCGGCCATCCTAGCAGTATTTGGGCCGATAGGTTGGCTTGCGTCGATTGCTGCAATGCGGCAGAAACCGCGTGATTACTGGTAAAAACTGTTAAAAGCGGCAAAACGGAGCGCATGGGCGTCCATGCTAGAATCGCGCGGTTTTTCGCTGGAATTTCTCATGGAAGTTGTGATTCTCGCTGCCGGGCAAGGCAAGCGGATGCGTTCGGTTTTGCCCAAAGTCCTGCAACCACTTGCCGGCAAGCCTTTGCTGGCGCATGTCCTGGCGAGCGCCCGCGCGCTCTCGCCGCGGCGGATCTGCGTGGTGTACGGCCATGGGGGCGAAGCGGTACGTGTCCGGTTCGACGCGGCCGATATCGTCTGGGCGGAGCAGCGCGCCCAGCTCGGCACCGGTCACGCGGTGCGGCAGGCTTTGCCGCATTTGCGCGGCGGCGGGCGGACGTTGGTGCTTTTCGGCGACGTGCCCTTGATCGGCGCTTCCACGCTGGCGAGGCTGGCCGCGGCGGCGGATCGTGCGCGGCTGGCGCTGCTCACGGTCGAACTGGACGATCCGTCCGGTTATGGCCGCATCCTGCGCGATGCCGATGGCCGCGTGACGCGCATCGTGGAAGACAAAGACGCGACTGAGGACGAACGCCGCGTGCGCGAGATCAATACCGGCATCCTCATCGCGCCGACGGACGGACTGCGCGATTGGCTCGGACGCATCGGCAACGGTAACGCCCAGGGCGAGTATTACCTCACCGATATCGTCGGCCTCGCGGTCGAAGCGGGAGTCGAGGTCGTGACGGCGTCGCCCGACGATGTCGTCGAGACGCTGGGCGTAAACAGCAAGGCGCAGCTTGCCGCCGTCGAGCGGGCTTACCAGGCGCGCGCCGCGCGCAAGTTGCTCGACGACGGCGTGACGCTTGCGGACCCGGCGCGCTTCGATCTGCGCGGGGAACTCGTGTGCGGGTGCGACGTGGAAATCGACATCAATTGCGTGTTCGAGGGCCGGGTGGAACTGGGCGATGGCGTCTCCATCGGCGCTCACTGCGTGCTGCGCGACGTGCGGATCGGCGCGGGGTCGCGCGTGGCGCCGTTTTCGCATCTCGATGGCGCGGAAATGGGCGCCGCGTGCGTGGTCGGCCCATATGCCCGCGTCCGTCCGGGAACGGCGCTCGGCGACGGCGTGCATGTGGGGAATTTCGTCGAAATCAAGAACAGCAAGATCGCCGCGCAGTCCAAGGCGAACCATCTCGCTTATGTGGGAGACGCCGATGTCGGCGCGCGGGTCAATATTGGCGCGGGTGTCATTACCTGTAATTACGACGGGGTCAATAAGTATCGCACCGAGATCGGCGACGATGTCTTCATCGGCTCCGATACGCAATTGGTTGCGCCGGTGCGGGTGGGACGCGGCGCGACCTTGGGCGCGGGCACGACGCTGACGCGCGATGCGCCGCCCGAACAACTCACGGTTTCGCGCATCCGGCAGCAAAGCTACGCGGGCTGGGCGCGGCCAGTGAAGAAGGTTTGATCCCACCCCTGGAGAATTCGCATGTGCGGCATCGTGACTGCCATTGCCAACCATAACGTCATCCCTGTTCTCCTCGAAGGTCTGCGCAGGCTTGAATACCGCGGTTACGATTCGGCGGGCCTTGCCGTGGCGGACGAGAAACGTGGCGATCGCGGCGAACTCGTGCGCCTGCGGGCTTGCGGGCGCGTTGCCGAATTGGCGCGGCGAGTCGAGGAACGGAGCTTGTCCGCCTCGCTCGGCATCGCCCATACGCGCTGGGCGACTCATGGCGCACCATCAGAGGGCAACGCGCATCCGCACGTGTCGGAAGGCGTGGCCGTGGTGCATAACGGCATCATCGAGAATTTCGAGGCGCTCAAGACCGCCTTGCAGACGAAAGGCTATGTGTTCGTCTCCGACACCGATACCGAAGTCATCGCGCACTTGGTCCGCGACAAGCTGCGCGGGACGGACGATTTGCTCGAAGCCGTGCGCTTGACTGCCGCCGAGTTGGAAGGCGCTTACGCGCTCGGGGTGATCTGGGCCGCCGATCCGGCGCGGGCGGTGGTGGTGCGCAATGGCGCGCCCTTGTTGCTGGGCGTCGGCGACGATGGCATGTATGCCGCGTCCGACGCCGCGGCGCTGCTCCAGGTGACGCGCAAGGTGGTGTATCTGGAAGACGGCGATCTCGCCGAATTGCGCCGCGACGGCTATCGCATCATGTGCGCCGACGGCCGCGCCGCGCTGCGCGCGGTGCATGTTTCCAGCCTCGCCGCCGACGCGGTGGAACTGGGGCCGTACCGCCATTTCATGCAGAAGGAAATCTTCGAGCAGCCGCAGGCGCTTTCCAACACGCTCGGCCTGGTGACGGGCGGCGGCGCGGCGTCGGCGCGGCATTTCGGCGCGCAGGCAAGCGAAATCTTCGCCGGCGTGCGCCGGGTGCTGATCCTTGCTTGCGGCACCAGTTACCACGCGGGGCTGGTAGCGCGGTACTGGCTGGAAGCGTTGGCGGGGCTGCCTTGCTCGGTGGAGATCGCCAGCGAATACCGTTACCGCAAGCCGGTCGCAAGCGAGGACACCTTGGTGGTGGCGGTGTCGCAATCTGGTGAGACCGCCGACACCCTGGCCGCGCTCAAATATGCGCGTTCGCTGGGGATGATGCGCACCTTGGCAATCTGCAACGTGCCGGAATCGGCCGTCGTGCGCGAGGCGGCCTTGCGTTTCATCACTCGCGCCGGTCCCGAGATCGGGGTAGCTTCGACCAAGGCGTTTACGACCCAGCTTGCGGCCTTCGCGCTGCTCGCCCTGGCCTTGGCCAAGCTCGGCGGCAAGCTCGCGCCCGCCGTGGAAGAGCATCATCTGGAGGCGCTGCGCCATCTGCCGGTCGCCGTGCGCAAGGTGCTCGAACTCGAAGCCGACATCGCGCAATGGGCGCAACGTTTCGCCAGCAAGGCGCACGCGCTCTTTCTCGGGCGCGGCCAGCATTGGCCGATCGCCATGGAGGGCGCGCTCAAGCTCAAGGAGATCTCCTACATCCACGCCGAGGCTTACGCCGCAGGCGAACTCAAGCACGGGCCGCTCGCGCTGGTCGACGAACGGATGCCGGTCATCGCGGTGTCGCCCGCCGATGAACTGTTGGAAAAACTCAAGTCCAATTTGCAGGAAGTCCGCGCCCGCGGCGGCGAACTCTATGTGTTCGCCGACGCGGACTGCGAGATCGACGGTTCCGAAAACGTACATATCCTGCGCATGCCCGAGCACTATGGCATGCTGTCCCCGGTGCTGCATGTCGTTCCCCTGCAATTGCTCGCCTACCATGTGGCGCTGGTGCGGGGCACGGATGTCGATAAACCACGCAATCTCGCCAAAAGCGTGACTGTTGAGTAAAACGGAAAAACAGACCCCGCCCCGCACGAGGCGTGCAAGCACACCGGACCGCGCTCTGCCCGCGATTTTTCATCGAGGGCGTGGAATCGTCCTCCGCTTGCGCCGTGCGCTGCCAGCAAGGCTGAACGATAATGGCGGTTTACCCCCGAACGGAAATGGCTCTTGATGAAGCGTGTTGATGATTTTCGCCTGCGACTCGGCTCCCACGAACTGGTGCCGATCATGGTGGGGGGGATGGGGGTTGATATTTCCACGTCTTCTCTGGCGATCGAGGCGGCGCGCCTGGGCGGTATCGGTCATATTTCGGACGCGATGATACACACGGTGACCGATCGCCGTTTTCATACCCACTACATCAAGGACCGGCTCAAGCAATACAAGGGCAATGTCGGCAATCCCGACAAATCGGCGGCGCAGTTCGACCTTGGCCTGCTCGCCGAGGCCACTCGCCTGCACATTGGGCAAACCATGGAAGCCAAGCGCGGTCCCGGCCTGATCTTCGTCAACTGCATGGAAAAGCTGACGATGAACAACCCGCGCGAAACCCTGCGGGTGCGGCTGCGCGCGGCGATGGACGCGGGCATCGACGGCATCACGCTGGCCGCCGGGCTGCATCTGGGCTCTTTCGCGCTGATTCAGGATCACCCGCGGTTCCATGACGTCAAACTGGGCATCATCGTCTCGTCCTTGCGCGCCCTCCAGCTTTTCCTGAAAAAGAACGCGCGCAGTGGGCGGATGCCGGACTACATCGTGGTCGAAGGGCCGCTGGCGGGCGGCCACCTTGGTTTCGGCGCGGACTGGGCGAAGTACGATCTCGCCACCATCCTGGCGGAGATACGTCACTGGCGGGATATCGAAAAACTCGATATCCCGCTGATTCCCGCCGGTGGCATCTTTACTGGCAGCGATGCGGCGGCTTTCCTGGAACAAGGCGCCGCCGCGGTGCAGGTGGCGACCCGGTTTACCGTCACCCGCGAATGCGGCCTGCCCGACGAGGTGAAACAGGCGTATTTCCAGGCGACCCCGGAACAAATCGAAGTCAACAATGTCTCACCGACCGGATATCCGATGCGCATGATCAGGAATTGTCCGGCCGTCGGCAACGGCGTGCGGCCCAACTGCGAAGCTTTCGGTTATCTGCTTGACGCTTCCGGTCACTGCCAGTATGTCGAAGCGTATTACCGCGAGCTCGCGGGCCTGGCTGAAGGGCAAAAACCCAAGGTGCGGGACAAAACCTGTTTGTGCACGCACATGCGCAATTTCGATTGCTGGACCTGTGGTCACTATACTTTCCGCCTGAAGGAGACGAGTCGCCAGGATGCGGATGGCAACTACCGCCTGCTCTCTGTTGAACACGTGTTCCGTGATTACCAGTACAGTACCGACGGCAGGATAGAACTGCCTGATCTGGAATGATTTTCAGGTATGACATTCAAGAATATTTTCCACATCCTTTCAAGCACGGAAGAATTTACGAGTCTGGACATGGATGGCGCCCACCCGAAGGCTGCCATATCGACAGAATCGTGCAAGGCCGTACTTTTTGCCGATCTGGTCGGCAGCACGGGCTTGTTCGAGGAAAAAGGCAATGTGGTGGCGACGGAAGTCATCACCAATTGCACCCGTGCACTGGGTCAGCATTTCACCAGCAAGGGCGGCCAGGTCGTCAAATACCTGGGCGATGGCTTATTGGTCTTGTTCGATGATGGCGTAGACGCGGTCGATGCCGCCGCCCACACCCGCGACTTTCTTTATGATTTCAATCTCAAATACCATGGCAATATCATGTTGGGGCTCAAGATCGGCATCGAATACGGGCAAGTGATCGAGCAAGGTGGAGATTGTTATGGCGACGCGGTAAATGTCGCTGCCCGCCTGGGCGAGCGGGCCGAATCCAGCGAAGTGCTGTTGGGCGAGACGCTCTACGCCTGCCTGCCGGAATCGAAGCGCGCGCTGTGCCACAGTCTCGACCGCATTGTCATCAAGGGCAAGGCCGATCCGTTCCAGGTCTGGCGGTTCGACTGGCAAAGCTCCACCGAAAGCACCCTCACCACGCCATTCGAATTATTCCGCGAGCGCATGGACGTCGCGTTGACGCAAAGAATAGACATCGACTTGCGTGGTCGGCACCTGCAACTCCTGCCCTCCGATGGCCCCCTGGTCGTGGGCCGCAATCAGGATTGCGGTCTCGTGGTCGATGATTCCAGGGTATCGCGTCGCCATGCCCGCATCACGTGGATCGGCGGGCAATGCACATTGGCCGATTTCAGCAGCAATGGCACCTGGGTGAGATTCGGCACGGAAAAAACCTCGGTGATTCTCAAGCGCGACAACTGTGTGCTGCATGGGCAAGGCATCATCGGCCTGGGGTCGGCCCCCGAGGACTTCACCACCGCGACCCTGAGTTTCCAGGTCATCAGCGATCAGCGTGGCGTGAGATCGCAGGGACGCTCTGGATCAAACCAATTGTGAACGAAATATGGCATTTCATTGGTTAAGTCAAGGGGATATTGATTCAATCGAATCGATCCATCTTGTGAATAGTTTTATCCATAAGAATCAAATAGTTACATTTCAGTTTTCGCCGGAATGACGATTTATCCAGATCATTGCAGCGCTCGAAGGCAAGCTCCCGACTTCTGAACACTCCATTGCTGGAATTGACCGAGGGCGACACCGGCAAGACACCGGAAATTTCGGCAGCGCCCGATCCGAAGCAAAGGAACAGGCGAAAGCGTCTGTCGGCAAGAAGCTGGAAAATCGCGCGACCAAGCTGAAAGCTACGGTGTCGAACGGCAGTTTGGGCAAGATGAGGCGGTATTGCATTGCGCGCAGGATCCAACGCGCGTGTCGCGGGCAGGACATAAAATGCCTTGACATGGTATGCCTGCAAGCCTATAGTGGGTTTCGCATCGTCTCACCTCCCCCCGCTGCATTCCGTAACACCTTTTCCACTCAAGGAGAATGCCATGACTGCCGCCTGGACCCTCGGCGCCGCGCTCGCCGTACTCGTCATATTCATCGTCTGGATCGTCGCCATCTACAATGGGCTGGTGGGGCTTTCCAACCAGATCCGCAACGCCTTTTCGCAGATCGACGTGCAGTTGCAGCGCCGCTATGACCTGATTCCCAATCTGGTGGAAACGGCCAAGGGCTATTTGAAGCACGAGCGCGAGACGCTGGAAGCGGTGATTGCTGCCCGCAATGCGGCGCAGGCCGCCGCAAAAAAGGCAGTCGGTAATCCCGATGCCGCCGCCATGCGCGAATTGCAGGGCGCGGAATCGGCGCTCGGCGGGCTGCTGACGCGGTTTTTTGCACTCTCGGAAGCCTATCCAGATCTGAAAGCCAACCAGAACATGGCGCAATTGCAAGAAGAACTGGCTTCCACCGAGAACCGTATCGCTTTTGCCCGGCAAGCCTATAACGATGCGGTGATGAATTACAACACCAAACGCGAATCCTTCCCGGATACCCTCATCGCTTCGTCTTTCGGTTTCAAACCCGTCGAGCAATGGCTCGCCGATAATCCCGTCGCCGTGCGCCAGAACGTCAAGGTCGATTTTTCCTGAAACATTCCAACCGAAGGCGTCCCATCATGGACTTTTTCGCCGCACAAGCCCGCGCCCGGCAAAAGACCCGCTGGCTGATATTCTGGTTTTGTCTGGCGGTTTTCACCATTGCCGTTGCCATCTATTTTGCTGCCACACTGTTTATCGGCATGACGGGCACCGGCGTTCTGGTAACGACTCAACAGCTTCTCAACCAAGTTGAAAACGGGATGGCTGCGCCCGGATTCTTCCATGGGCCGCTTTGGGAACCCGCCCGTTTTTTCTGGACGCTCGCAGCCGTTGGCGGAGTAATCGGCCTGGCTTCGCTCTACAGGATTCGTGCGATTTCCCGCCAGGGCGGCGCGTTGATCGCCACCGAACTAGGCGGACGTTCCGTGGCACGCGGAACGGGCGATGCGCTTGAACGGCGGCTCATCAACGTGATCGACGAAATGTCCATTGCCGCGGGCATCCCCACGCCGCAAATCTTCATTCTGGAAGCAGAACCCGCGCTCAATGCCTTTGCGGCAGGCATGACGACCAATGACAGCGTGGTCGCCGTGACTCGCGGGCTGCTCGATCAATTGGACCGCGACCAGCTCCAAGGGGTGATTGGCCATGAAATCAGCCATATCGTCAATGGCGATGCGCGTCTCAATCTGCGCATCATAGGCGTTTTGTACGGTATTCTGTTCTTGGCCCAAGGCGGGCGCGCCCTGCTCCAGGCGCGGGGCAAAAACGCGGCGCCGATCATCTCTCTTGGCGTCGTGCTCATGGTCATCGGTTCCGCCGGTCTTTTCTTTGGCCGATTGATCCAGGCCGCCATCTCGCGCGAGCGCGAATACCTCGCCGACGCATCCGCTGTCCAATTTACCCGCAACCCGCAAGGCTTGTCCGGAGCGCTACGCCATCTCATGCAATCGGGTTCACGAATACAGCACCCCAAGGCTGAAGCCGCCAGCCATCTTTTCTTTGGCGCGGGTCGCTTTGCCTTATCCTCACTTTTTGCTACCCACCCTCCGATTGAAAAACGCATCGCCCGGATCGACAGGAATTTCAAACCCGGCTCGTTCCCGAAGCCGTCCGCCGGTACGCACTCATCCGGCGCAATATCCGCCACAAAACCGCCCGAAGCGCAATTGGCTGGAGTCGATTTCCTGAACGGCATTGGCGCGTTGGCGCCCGCGCAGCTTGCGTCCGCGCAAACGCTGCTCACGGCTTTCCCGGCAACATTGACAAAAGCCATACGCCGTCCCGAAGACGCACAGATCATTGTCTACGCATTGCTTTTGTCCCGTGAAGCCGACGTCCAGGCGCGGCAACTGGAAGAATTGCGCAAAGCCCATACCCCGGCATTGTCCAAGGAAACTTTGCGGCACGCGCAATGGCTTTTCCAGCAGGGCGCGCGTTATCGCCTACAGCTTCTGGATTTGGCGCTGCCCGCCCTGCGCGAACTTTCCCCGGAAAGCAAGCGCCGTTTCCTGAGTTCTGTCGATGTCCTGATCTGGGCGGATGGCCGCGTATCCATATCGGAATTTGCCATTCGCCGGATTCTGAAAAGCGTCCTGAATCCCGGTAAAAAAACGCGCTCAACGTTCAATCAAAATCGGCTGCAACAGGAGATGACCGCCATCCTGGCCCTGCTCGCCCACGCGGGCAATGCCGACCGGGAAGCAGCGGCGGCCGCCTTTCATCATGCCGCCACGCTCGCGCCCACTGACGGCCCCTGGGTTTTCCCGGACAGGAAAAGCGTGTCTCCGGAAGCGGTAGACGCCGCCCTGGAACACCTTGCCCACGCCGCGCCGCGCTTCCGTGAAAAACTGCTCGCCGCCTGCGTCGCCGTCGCGGAGCATGATGGTAAGATCACGACTGCCGAAGCCGAGCTTTTGTGCGCGCTCGCCCAAAGCCTGGATTGTCCCGCCCCGTCGGTCGTTTTCGACGGGAGATTATGATAGTGGATTTGACGGAATTTTTCTGCGCGGCTGGGGAGGACAAATGAAGTTGTGGACAAAGATTGGCCGTTTGTTGTCGGCCATGGTGGTCTTTCTTTTTGCACAGAGCCTGCTGGCGGAAGAAATCCCTCCCGCGCCCGCGCAAACAGTCGATGAAACGTCGCTGCAAACCGAGACATTCCAGATAAATTACCATCGGGTTGCGGATGTCGTCAAACTCTTGCAAACTAGGGAACCACCGATATTTTCCGAACGCGCCAGCGTGACATTTGACGAGCGCAGGAACCAGATTTCCATCACCGACGCAGGCGCGTCCCTGGCCGCCGCGCGGCAGCTTATTGCCGAAATCGATATTGCGCCGCGCATGATACGGATGGAATTTCGTACCATCAAAACCGACAAGGCGCTCCTTCATGGGATCGGAGAAAAACTGCGCGGCGAAAGCCTGAAAACGGAGAATACGCCAAACAGTTCCGCTGATGATGATTTCGCCATGAAAACGGACGATTCGCCGAGGTCGTTGAGGTCGTTGAGGTCGCCGAATTCGTTGAATCCGATGATTTTCAAATCTGAACAAACCAGCTTTTTGAACGCGGAGGTGGATAAACAGGCAATGGATGGTGAGGTGCGGATTGTTTCCACTACGCGGATAATGACGGCCAATCAGGTCGATGTATTGGTACAGTATAGAGTGGATGATGAATGTGAGACGCGCGCTCGACCAGAAATCAACATCACGCCGGAGATCACCCAGGACGATCACCTGTGGCTCACAATCTCAACAGCGCGGCGTATATCCAAACCATCGCCCGAAGCCAAAGTATGGGTTGAAAATGGCGGAACAGTGATGATCGACGCTGCTGATTGTGCCGAGACCGGAAAACCTCAAGGGGTGGGCCATATCATCCTGGTCACATCGTGGATTCTTTCTGAACGAGATTGAGCCAATGTTCAGCCGGGGCAATCCCGTTTCACCGTTTCGGAAGTTGTCGTGCGCGCCTCGCAAGGTGCATTTTTGGTAATGCGTGGCCCGCGCGCTCATTCTCGCCGCTTTCCCGGCGGGCAAGAATCATTTCACTTCCGGATGCTGGAACACTTGCCGCAAATAGCCCAGGAAGGTCTCATCGTCGCACAGCGTTTTTCCCGGCGAATCCGACAGCTTGGCGACCGGCTGGCCGTTGCAGGCGACGAGTTTCATGACGATGTTGAGCGCCTTTTTCGGGGTGTCGTTGGTGAGGCTGGTGCCAATGCCGTAAGCGGTCTTGATGCGGCCCCGGAAGTGTTTGTAGAGGGCGATGGCGCGGGGAATGTCGAGGCCGTCCGAAAACACCAGTTGTTTCACCCGTGCGTCGATGCGCAATTTCCGGTAGTGCGCGAGGGCTTTTTCGCCCCATTCCACCGGATCGCCGGAATCGTGGCGCAGACCATCGAAAAGCTTGGCGAAATAAAGGTCGAAATCGCGCAAGAAAGCGTCCATGCCGACAACATCGGTGAGCGCGATGCCCAGATCGCCCCGGAATTCTTGCACCCAGCCTTCGAGCGCGGCTTTCTGGAAATCCCGCAGGCGCACGCCGACCGCCTGGTAGGCTTGAAGATATTCATGCGCCATGGTGCCGATCGGCGTGATGCCGAGCTTTTTCGCCAGGTAAACGTTGGAGGTGCCGCGAAAATATTGCGGTAGTTCGGCGGCAAGGGCGTGCACCACTTCTTCCTGCCATGCGCCGGAATAACGGCGGCGCAGGCCGAAATCGCTCATGGAAAAGGCATCGGTTCCATCCAGTTCGCCTTCCTCGCGGCGCAACAGGGCAATTTTTTCCCGCAGGCGGCGGCGCGCTTCGGCAAGCGTCGCGTCCACATCGCCTTCCACCTCGCCCAAACGCCGGAAATAAAGCTCGCTGACGATATAGAGCACGAAAATTTCGAAGCCCATGACGTGGACGATCGGCCCTTTCGCCACGATCTCCAGCGTCTTGCCCGTCGCTTTCACCGTGATGAAACGGCGCTGGAAACGGAAGACGGAAAGGAAATCGACGAAATCGCTTTTGATGAAGCGCAAGGAGCGCAGGTAATCGAGTTCTTCGAGGCGAAAGGTCAGCGCGCAAAGTCGGTCGAGTTCCGCTTCCACCGCGTTTTTCAATTCGGTGAGCGGAAAAACGGGCGCGGTGCGGCAGACGAAGGCGTATTCGGCTTCGATGCCGGGATGGCTGTGCAGGAGCGCCTGCCACATGGTGAATTTGTAGAGGTCGGTTTCGAGCAGGCTTTGTACGATGGGCAGGGTATTCATGCTTCGTTCCTCGTGACAAGGTATAAAAAGTCAGTGCTACAAAATACCGTGGCCCACAGTGGCGTTGACGATCTGGGCAAGTTCCGGAGGATTTCTTTTTCCAGCGAGAAGCCCCCGGGGGCCATTCGGCGGGATACGCTGAGGGCAAGCGGAATTTCCCCCATCCCAAATCTATTTCAGAAACCTGGAAAGGGTTTGCCCGCATGCGGGAAAGCCTTGCCCGCAATGCCGCTGACGCCAAGCGATTTCCCGCAGGCGTTCTCCGCTTCCATTTGGGCTTTACCCGCTTTCTCTACCGCCTGGGCAAGCTTGGCTTGTTCGGCTGCGCTCGGTTCATGGTGCTGGCCAACCATGGCCAATCCGCCAAGAAGCGCCCGGAGCGTATCGTCGTCAATCGTATCCTGATAGCGTTCAGTGGCGCATTTGTAATAGGAAAAGGCTTTTTCTTCGCTCAATCGCCCCGCTTTGATATCTTCGGCAAAAAATATCCGGGTTGCGGTGCGCAGGAGCTCGTCCGGAACTCTCTGTCTCAATGTATCGATTGTGAGCGCGTCCTGGGCAAACACGGGAAACGAAACGGCAAGGCAAGCGGCCATCGCTGCGGACAAGGTCTGGATTTTTCGCATCAAAGGTCTCCTTGTGAAAAGGATGGGGGTGGGAATTCGGTGCTTCAGTGACTTCAGTGGCCTGCTCACCGCGCCTTTCACGTGGTGTTCGCCTCGACGCGGAAGTGGCGAAGTCTACTCCAGAAAATGCCTACAGAGTGAAATTTCTCCCCAGCCCTCGAAAAATTGGTCAATGAATTCAAAATGCATTGGCCGGTCATTGCCGGCATGAATCACAACTTCGTATCTTGCCAAGGGAGGCGAGGGGGAAAACGGCTGTCGGATCGAGAGCATTGTCCTCTGGCATCACCGATGCACGTTTGACCGCCGCCGCGCGCCGCCGTCGGCGCGGTGATCGAAAGCCAATGCGCGCGCGACCTTGTCGTTGATCGAATCCCGGGGCATCACGCCCTTGGCGTCGGCGGTTCCGGCGGGCATGCCGGTGAGCACGCTCATCGCTTCGTCGACGGTACTGACCGGATAGATGTGGAAACGCCCGGCGCGCGCGGCATCGACCACGTCTTCACGCAGCATCAGGTGACGTTCGCTTGCCACCGGAATGACTACGCCATGGCTGCCGTCCAGTCCCCGCGCCGCGCACAGATCGAAGAAGCCTTCGATCTTTTCATTGACCCCGCCAATGACCTGCACTTCGCCGAACTGGTTGACCGAGCCGGTGATCGCCAGCCGTTGCGCGATCGGAATCCGGGTGAGCGCGGAGAGCAGCGCGCAGAGTTCGGCCAGCGAGGCCGAATCGCCTTCGACCGGATCATAGGATTGTTCGAACACCAAGCTGGCCGACAATGACAAGGGTTGATGACGGGCGTAGCGCGCGGCGAGGAAGGCCGACAGAATCATCACGCC
The DNA here is from genome assembly GCA_031282905.1 of Azoarcus sp. Lineage (GTDB taxonomy): Bacteria > Pseudomonadota > Gammaproteobacteria > Burkholderiales > Rhodocyclaceae > WRNU01. The sequence continues at coordinate 16,463 of JAITCV010000095.1, forward strand.
CTTGGAATGAATCGCGCCGCCGAGGTCGGTTTCGCGTTCGATATCGACCACATCGCCGTCTCCCCGGCGCACGGTGGCGGAAATCCGCGTCGGATAGCCGAAACATTCGCCCGCGAGTTCCACCACCACCAGACCGTTGATTTGCCCGGCGCGCTCGCCGCTGGTGTCGATCAGGGTGGTGCCGTCGAGCATGTCCTTGCGCACCAGGGTTGGATAACGGTTCGCCCGCCGCGCCCGCGCCGCGAGCGCGGTCTCGATCTGGCCACGATCGATGCGGCTTGCGCCCGCGATGCGGGCATGATGGTCGGCTTCGCGCATCAGGTCGGAAAGCCGCCGGGTTTGCAGGCTCAGGCGCTCGGCGTCTTCGGCGATGCGCGCGCCTTCTTCCACCATCCTGGCGATCGCGTCGCGGGTGAGCGGCAATAGTTTCGCTTGGTGCGCCAGCATCGCCAGCAGGCGCGCGTAATGCTGTTCGTTTGCTGCGGTTCGCGGCAGATCGTCTTCGAAATCGGCGGCAACCTTGAACAATCGGGCGAATTCCGGGTCCGCTTCCATCAAGGTGTAATACAGATCGCGGTCGCCGATCATCACCACTTTCAGCGCGCACGGCACGGGCTGCGGTTCCAGGGTCAGCGCGCCGCTCCAGCCTTGCGCTTCGGCGGGCGGTTCGATACGGATCGCGCCACTTCTCAAGGTGCGCTTCAAGCCTTCCCAGGCATAGGGTTGGGTCAGCAGGCGCTCGGCATCGACCACCAGATAACCGCCGTTGGCGCGATGCAGCGCGCCCGAGCGGATCAAGCTGAAATGGCTGACCTGCACGCCTTGCTGCATCACGTGTTCTATGCGCCCGATCAGGTTGCCATAACCGGGGTTATCCTCGAACACGACCGGCGCGCCAGTGGAAGCCGAATGGTCGACCAGCAGCTTGACTTGATAGCGCGGATGATGATGGCCGCTGCCGGGTTTTTCCTCGCCATCGCCCTCTTCGTCATCGTCGGACACGCCGGATACCGCGCCATCGAGCACGTCCTGTTCCACCGCGTCGAAAAACGCCAGCACTTCAGACAGATCGGCATAGGTCGCGCGCGGCGCGCGCAACAGGTGCGCGACCGCCGGGATGATCGCCTCGCGCACGGCTTTCACCAGCGACTCGCGCAAAGCCGCCCGCCAGTCGGGAAATTCGTTGAGCAGATCGGAGAGACGATCCGCCCAGAACTCGATCCTGGTCTCGATCATCTGTTTTTCCGCCCCCGGCAAAACGTCGAAAGCTTCCGGCTGCAACGCTTCGCCGTTCTTTGCCGGCGCGAACACGAAGCCGTCCGTGGTCTGCAACAATACCAGGCCATCCACGCTGCATCGTTCGCCCAGCTCGCGCAATGCCATCGCCTCACGCGCCTTGTGCGCGTCATGAAGCGCCTCGATGCGTTCGCTATACGGCGCACTGGACAGCGCGGCCTCGATGGCCGGTCCCAGTTCGCGGCCAAAGGTTTGCATTTCCGCGCGCAGGGCCGCTCCCCGTCCAGCGGGCAAAATCAACAGACGCGGGTGGAGCGGCTCGTCGAAATTATGCAGATAGCACAGATCGGACGGCACCGCCTCGTTTGCCGCACGTTCGCGCAACAGCCGAAACGCGGTCGCGTGCTTGCCGCAGCCCGCCTCGCCGAGCACGAAGACATGATAGTCGGCGTGACTGATCGCCAGCCCGAAGCGCAATGCTTCCATGGCGCGGTCTTGGCCGAGACCGCCGGGATGGGCGCCCAGATCGAGTTCCGCAGTGGTATCGAAGACAAACGCCGCAGGGTCGCAACAGCGTCGCAGCCGGTCGGCCGGCAAGGCCGCAGGAAAAGTGGATGACACGGCCATGGGCGTGAATGAGCGGAAGTGGGCAAAAGGGCGTATCTATACCGCGAAGCCATGGTCACTGGCAAGTCCAAAATGCCGTGTTCAGAGATTGGAGGAAAGCGCGCGATGGTCAGATCAGCAGGATGTTTTCCCGTATTTGCCGCTGCGCGCGTGCCTGTTCCAGCGCCTCGCGCGCTTCATCACAGCGGACGCGCACGGGCAAGACGAGATGGCGGCGGCGGTCGCGCGAATGGAGCTCCATGAAGTTGATGGCTTCCGCATCGGCTTCCGCATCGTTTTGGCCGGTGGGTGGGCCTTCGGCGTGGATGACGCCATTGCGCCTCACCCATAACCGTACCGTGTCGAGATGCAGAGCGGTTTCCGGCCGCATCAGGAAATCGGCAAGCTCGGGAATGAGCGCGGCGGGTTGCAGGGAAGCGAACAGGCCGTGCAAGCGTTCATCCAATTCGCTGATTCGCCGGGGGGGAATGGCGGCGCGCTCATGTATTGGACGGCTGAGAAGGCGGGCACGCTCCAGTTCGCGCTCGGTACGCAAGGATTCATAGGTAGCCTGCACCTGTTCGATGTGTTCGGCAAAGGTGCGCAACAAACTGTCGAAAGCCGCCGCGAACAAGGCGTCACGAGCCGCGCCGGCATCGACGGCGGGCAGGATGAGCATCTGGTTGGAAAACTGGAGCAGGGATTGCGGCACGCCGGTTGCGATCAGATTGTCCTGCAAGGCAACGCCCAGCACTTTCTTCTCCACGCGCCGCGCCGCCATCAGGGCAAAGAAAGTGTCTTCCCGCCAGGATTGCGTTTCGGCCAGATATTCACGCACCGCCGCACTGGAAGCCACCATGCGGCCAATGTCGTCCGCGGAAGCGAAGAGCGCATGAATGAGCGGATCGCTGGCGAAACCCTGGCGGTCAATGACGATTGCCGGCGGCAGGGCGTCGACCAGACCCGCGCAATAAGCCCGTGCGTGTTCGACGGGTTTGGCGAGCATGCGGGTGAAATCGGAGGCCATCGGCAAGGCACCATTGACCAGTTCGCCAATCCGCCGCAAACCCGCCTGGGTGCCGGGAGCGAGAGGTGGGGCAGGGGTGAGCCAGTCGAGGATGCGGGAGAAGATGGAGGACATCGGCGGGTCGCCAAAACGGCGTACAAGGGAATCGGGCGAATCTACCCCTCAGCGATACAGTGCGGCAAGCTGGGAGGTTTTGAGTTACGGCAATTTACGCGGCGAATCTACCCCTCAGCGATACAGTGCGGCAAGCCAAGGCAATCGCTCACGCAAACGTCGTAGCTCTCGCCCAAAATCGCTCGCAATACGACGACGCTGCCCGCCACCTTGTTCACCGACCCGAATGGCGATGTGCTCAGTTGCAGCATTACCCAGGACGACGGTGTGTTCTAAAATCAAGCCGCCTCGATTTCAAACCCCACCACATTGCGCGCCTTTTTGCTGAATTCCACCCCGATCAGATGAATGGGCTGCTGGAGCGAAACGTATTTGTCCAGCTTAACGCCGACTATTACAGAATTTGCGATTATATCGATGCTGACGTGAATGCCGTTTTGTTCATGAATACGAATGGCATGGCTTATCAATAAGATAATAATATTTTTATTGCACCTTCCATGAGATGGTTCCACCGGAATTATTTGTCATGGCAATGCGAATGAACTTCAATGCCTTTCGAATCATTTGAAGCCAAGCTGCAGGTGACGGCGCAGAAAGACTGCGATGCCCGATGGATGAAAAAGAACGAGACGACATACTACGGCTACAAGAACCACGTCAAGACGGACGTGAAACCAGATGGCACAAAGTGCCGCTGAAGAGATCGAGATTGGCCGGCAGGATGCCGGCCCCACGAGGGTTCCACAAATCGGGTTCTAGCTCGTAGTAGGGGCACGGCGCGCCGTGCCCCTACAGTCGTTGCCGTTGTAGGGGCGACGCATGCGTCGCCCCATCAAATCCGCGCCGTTACCGTGTTTCCAGGCATTTTCATGGTTGGATTCATAAGTTCCAATCCGCGTAGAACACTATACTACCCCGCCCGTCCATGCTCGAATCATTGAAACTCATGAAACGGTGGCCGTTGCCAGTCGCGCGCTGGCTTCGGCCCATGCTTTGCATGCGTCATAGGTCGAGCGCGCGATGGATGGAATGTCCTCGTAGTCCGCGGGTAGGCGTTCCTCGACCAGATCGTGCAGTTGCGCGGCCCATTCATGCGAGATGCGCTTGAGTTTGCGCACCTCCTTTTCCAATTCCTTGATTTCGTCTTCGTTCATGGTCATTCCGCCTGGATTCAGAGACCGGCTACTTCGGGGTATTTGCCGATGATTTCCAGCGCGACGGCAAGGTGCTTGTCGGCCTCGTCCTTCATCTTCGAGAAACTGTCGAAGCCGAAGCGATGCACGTCGCGCAGGCTGCGGTCATAGACCACGAGCTTGCCGATGGTGATCAGCCCGCGGCCAAACCCTTCGTGGGTGATGTTGATGATGGGGACCGCCATCAGTCCGCATTCCTTTTCGATCAGCGCGGCGATGGCATTGTGGAAAGCCTTGACTCGGGCAATGGTGACATCGTCGGGATCGCCGATCACGGGAATCTGCTTGCGCTGCTCCTTGGTGAGCACATAAGGGGCGAGCACTTTATCGATGGGCCAGCCGTCACAGGTGCCGTAACTGTCGAGCGCGCGCGTCTGACGATCCATTTCCTTGAAGAAATCCGTGGCGGCAAGATCACCGCCCAGAACGGGCGCGGGGGTGGTGTTGGTATTGATGCTGACAACCATGCGAGACTCCGGTGAAAGAATGAAGATGCCATCTCCCTCGCCCACGCGCGGGAGAAGGTGACGACGGGGACGGCGATACGAGTCGTGGCCGTGGGTGAAACACGGCACAGCGCGCCAGGCGGCGCAAGAAATACAGCCCCAGGGCGAGGCCGCTGAAACTGACCATGGCGATGGTCGCGTCGTCCAGGCCGGCAAGATCGGCGAGCATCATGACGAACAGGAAGAACGCGACGGGAACGAGATGCGTGATCGTCATCGCCATGAGCAGGCGAGTTTCGTCGATTTCGATGTGGACTTCCGTGCCCAGGGACGGGGCGGATGCCGAAGGAGGCAAAGGCAAGCGGATGTCGATGACGGCTGTTGGAGCGCACAGCGCGCGCGCCCGGCAGCCGCTGCAGGGCGTGGCGCGCTCGACGCGCACCACGACTCCATCGTCATCGCTGGCGATGAGTCGGCCAGGGATGGGGCTCATCGGCGTTTCGGCGGGGGTCGATTCCATTTCCAGATCATCCGTGATTTTGTCGCCTTGCCTTGTCGCGCCATTGCGCGGGCTGCGGCGCGTCTTCGCGTCGCCAATGAATCGCTGGGTTCCCGTATCCGGCATGTTCATTCCTGCCAGCCTTCCGCTTCCATGACATCGAATCGGGAGGGATGATCCGCCTGGCGGCTGCGCAGCGCTTTTGCCAGCCAGCCGCTGGGGCCGTTGCCGAGTTCGGTTTGCAGCTCGCCGATCAGTTCGGTAATCGCGCGCCCTTCTTCGACGCGAATGGGCTGCACGCCGCTGGCGAGCAGTTGCTTGATCGCCGATGCGCCGACCGCGAGGCAATACACGGCTGCGCAGCCCTCGAGTGTGGCGATCTTTTCCGGCAGCTTGTTCTCGTTGCCGTCCTGGGCGCGGTCGATGAATTCAATCAGTTCCACCAGTTGCGCATGCTCAGGGGAGACTTCGAAAATGGCGAAAGCCAGTGTGGAGCCAAAGTGCTGGTCGACCGTAGCGTGATCGGTGCTGGCGAAAGCGACGCGGATGCCGTTCATGGCGGGGGTCTCGGCGGCTTCAGTGAGCTTGGCGTACACCAGCCGCAGCCGACGTGTGCGGTGAAGCGGGTTTGAGCCGGGAGTGATGAGGGGCGATGGTTTCATGATGATGCAGTGCCAGATTGGCCAGATCGAACAAGGTCTGCCGGGTTCCCCGGTAGCCCACCCAGTTTTTACAGTAGCCGCCGACGAGATCGTATTGAGGAATGCCGGCGCGCAGGAGCGGCAGTCCGAGGCGCGCCGCGGTCGCCGCGGCATGGGAATTGCCGATGATCAGTTCGGCCTTGCCCGCGCGGGCGAGATTTTCGAGGTCTTCGAGATCGCCGACATGGACATCCCGAATCGGTAGCCGCGCGAGAGCCGCAGCTTTTACCGGCGAGACCGCGGCGACGATCTCGCTCCCCATGCCGACGAGGAGGGTGGTCAATTGCAGCAGCATGTCGGGGTCGGCGGCAATCGCTACCCGGCGCAGACCTGTCATGAAATGGGTGTCGACCATCGCGTCCTGCAACTGTGCGCGCCAGCGTTCGATTTTTTCCGGTACCGCAATCCCGGCGATCTGGGCCAGGATATGGGTGAAACGATCGCAGACATCCAGGCCCGCCAAGGTGTCGAAACGGTAATCGGGTACCTGGGTGCGCAGGAAAAGCGTGTCGGCCGCGGCGGTCAACGCCGTGCCAACGACCAAGGTGGCGGCGGCTTCACCCAAGGTTGAGAGTTCGGCAAGCGGGACGCCGCCGAAGGTGACCGGCGTGTTGTCCTCGGGGATCAGATGGCCGTCGAGCGCATCGGCCAGATCGGGCACCGCCACGGGCCGCAGCCCGAAAGCTTCCACCCAATCCTTGATCGCTTCGACATCGCCCGGGGTGAGATGCGCGCCGAGCAACAGGTTGACCTGTTTCTTGCGCCGCCCGACAAGCGGCTGGGCGGACGTGTCGGGCACGATGGTTTCGATGATGCCATTCACCGCCGTGGCATAACCGCTTTCCAGGCAACCGTTGAAATCCGGCGTATTCACCGCCACCACGGCAATGGCGTCGAATTGCGGATGACGCGCGCGGAAGACCTTCACCAGCCGGTGGATATCCACTCCTTGGGTCTCCGCCAGGGCGGTGGTGGCGAGCCCCACCAGCGCGGGTTTGCTTTTGGTGCACACGGCGGCGAGCGCGTCTATGACGTTATCGTCAGCACTCATGATGGTGGCGACCTGGTCCATCGCCGTGGTCTGGAGCGGAATCGGCTCGCGGAAATGACGAACAAAAAATACCTTGGCAAAGGCGGTGCAGCCCTGCGAGCCATGGAAGAGCGGCATTGCCCGGCGAATGCCGAGAAAGGCAAGCGCCGCGCCGGCGGGCGCCGAGGATTTCAGCGGATTGACCGCCAGCGCCTTTGGATGACGAATGATTTGAGCCATGTTCGCGCTCCTGTCAGGCAGCAGCCTGGGCATCGTTTGTTTCGTCTGCGTCGGCCGCCTCGGGACGGCCGTCCATTCCGGGAGCGGCGATGACCATCGCCCGGCCCGACCATGGCGCGGGGCGGCGCACCGCTTCCCATACCGGCGATTCCAAAGTCAGCGCGAGCTGACGCATCAGTTCTTTCATGCCTTCATAGCCGGCATAGCCGAATTCGCGCTCCTGGTTGATGTCGAGGAAAGGCAGGCGGGCCTTGAGCGCGGTATAGAGGTTGCGCCCGCCCGCGATCAGCATATCGGCTTTCAGTTCGTAGACCGCGTTCAGCAAATCGCGCGCGCCTTCACTCTTCAGCATAATGGCATCGTCGCCCATCAGTTGGAGGATGCGCGCCTTGTCTTCCTCGGTGGATTTCTTGGTGCCGTTGGCAACCACGATCATCCCCAGGTCTTGCAGCGCCGAGACCACCGACCATGATTTCACGCCGCCGGTAAACAGCAACACCCGTTTGCCCGCGAGCCGGGGCCGCCATGTTTCAAGTTCGGCGCGCACGCGGGTTTCCTCGCGCGCGATCAGCGTCTCGGTGCGGGCGATGAGATCGGCGTCACCGATGATGCGCGCAATCTCGCGCAATGCGGCGCTGGTGTCGGTGATGCCGTAGAAGCTGCCTTCGAACCACGGAATGCCCCAGCGTTCCTCCATCTTGCGGGCGACATTGATCATTGCCTTGGCGCATACCAGCATGTTCACTTCGGCACGGTGCATCGAGGCCACGTCATGGTAACGGCCATCACCCGAGAGCGTACCGAGCACGCGAATGCCAAGTTCATCGAAAAGCGGGGTCAGATGCCAGAATTCACCGGCGATGTTGTATTCGCCGATCAGGTTGATCGAATGGATTTTTATGTTTTTGTCGTTGAATTCGCGTTGGATGGCCTCGGGAAGCGGTGCGGGTTCGCGCGTGCCGATGACATGCTTGAGCATGGTTTCGCCCGCGATGCGGTTGCCGAGATTCTTGGTACCATAAAACCCGGCGGCATCGACCGGCACCACCGGTACGCCCCAGCGTTCCGCCGCGGCCTTGCATACCGCCTCGATGTCATCGCCCGTCAGTGCCGGAACACAAGTGTTGTAGACGAACACCGCTGCCGGAGATTGGCTGTCGATGGCTTGCCTGATCGCGTGGAAAAGACGCTCTTCACCACGCCCCATGATGATGTCCTGTTCGGAAAGGTCGGTGGTCATCCCGATCCTGTAGAGCGTGGGGCCGGAAGAGAGCGTGCCGCGGTTGTCCCACGAATTGCCCGCGCAGGCAATCGGCCCATGCACGACATGGGCGACGTCGGCGATGGGCAGGAGCGCGATCTGTGCGCCATCGAAGGCGCAGCCCCCGGCGGAGGCGCCGGGCTGGAGGCGGGAACAGCCGGATTTTTCCTTTTTGTTGTGCGCACAGGCGGGTTCGTCCATCAGGGC